>CAYMZW010000071.1:0-20713 GCA_964395005.1 uncultured Rivularia sp. | reverse complement strand
TGAAATATCCCGCCACTAGTTTTGTTACCATCCGTGGTTATACAGTCAGAAGATATATTTGTTAGTTATTAAGTAATTAGTTGTTAATTGCTTTAAATTTTTTGTATATATAGCTTTTAGGCGATTTGTTAGTCTAATTCGCTGTAGATCTAAACAGCTTTTTCGATTTTTTTATACTTGTATAGTTTTTAATTGTTCGTGATTGAACCAGATTATCTGGTAATATTCACTTCTGTTAAAAAATCTTTACAGTAATTTGCTTAATTGGTTTGACAGAAATTTTATTTTGATAATTATCGGCAAATAATAAAGTAATCTCAAACTGTTTACGAAACGGATGCCAGTTTGAGATTGTTTTGTGCTTAGTGGAGTTTATTTTTCGCGTTAATTACTCTTCAACCACTTCAACTAATTCTTCAATCATCACATCGAATGTACGTGCCAATTTCTGGATAGCGGTAAAGTCAACAGTTGATAATCCAGGAGAGCGAGCGTAAGTTCTCAAAGTGCTATAAACCACGCCAGAACGGTCGGATACTTCTTTCAACGTCCAACCTTTTTCATTCGCAAAATCCCGAATTTTTAGCCTAATTATTCCCATAATTTACTCAATCAAACCCATACTGATTTGATTAACTTCACTGTTTAAATATTGGATTGTAAAAAAATAATCTAAAAGGCTTACTCTTCTAAAACTTCAACTAACTCTTCAATCATCACATCAAATGTGCGAGCTAATTTCCGAACAGCAGTAAAGTCAACCATCGTCATTCCAGGCGAACGGGCATAGGTTCTTAAAGTACTGTAAACCACTCCAGAGCGGTCAGAGACTTCCTTTATTGTCCATCCTTTCTCAGCAGCAAGCTCTCTAACTTTTAACCTGATTATTCCCATAGCCTCTTGACAACTGACGACGCTTAGTCGAATAATATTTATATTCTATCAAAAATAAATGATTACCCTCACAATAACAGAGAAGGGTAATCAAAGCAAAAGCAAATCCCGAAAACAAAGTGGTTCAACAGATTTCTCCTACTTGTAATAGGTTTCATCTGCTAATTAAATAGACCATTTACCACTTACTAGAAGAGTTCATCTACTTCTGCTCACAGGATTCATCTAATACTGCTTACAGGATTCACCTACTTTGCTCTCAGGAGTCATCTACCATGTTAACATCGCTCAAACCAAGAAAGCTCGTCATAAGACAATCAAAAATTTCTTATAAATCTTCAGAAATCCATCCCTTAGCGCGATTCGTTACCGAAGAAGCAGTTTGTTTAAAGTTTAAAATCAAATTTGAAGATATTTATCTAATTGAATGCTGGCAATATATCGTCTACGTTCACGGCAAGGGCTTGAGTAAATTTGTCAGCTACGCCGATTTCCCACCAGTCATAGGAGTTGCGCCACCTACCGCTTCAGAAATGGCAAAATGGTGCAGACGGTGGTTAAAGCAACATAACTTTATTGACAGGAAGCAAGCGCCTGTATGGTGGGCAAGATTTTTTGCAATCCAATTTAACCAAGCCCCTTGGGATACAGTTTTGTATGAATGGGGCAAATTAATTAATTTAATAAGATTTGCATTTAATGAAGAAATATTACAGCAACTCCGAAATTGCTACCGCCATAACAAGGAATTGTTAGTGGTTAGTAGTTAGTTGTTAATTTTTAACTCCTAACTTCTAACTCCTAACTCCTAACTATTTAGCATTAGCTGATTCCAAAAGCTTTTTCCTGGCCCTTTCGGCACGTGCTTCGGCGGAAGTCATTACTTCTTCCATATTTTCGAGCATTTCACCGGGGAAGTTTTCTAATACTCTGGTAGAAAGTGCAACTCTACCTTTTCCTTCATCTAAATCGATGATAAGAGCCTTGATTTCTTGATCTGGTTGAAATACCTTTTCGAGACTTTCAATAAATTTTTGGCTTATCTGCTTGATGTGGAGTAAGGCACTAACGCCATTTAGATCGACAAAAACCCCAAATGGCTTGATACCTGTGATTTTTCCTTCTACTAACTGACCAATTTCTAATAAACTGAAGCTCGCAGAACTTTTTGCCAAACGTTGGGAAAGTACAAGTTTATTCGTGTCGCGATTAACCTCTAAAAAGCTAACGGTAAGTTTTTGTCCTTTAAGTGCTTCCAAATTGTTGCGCTCAAGTAAATGAGAACGAGGAATAAAACCGCGCAAACCAAGAAGATCGACCGTTACGCCACCTTTATTGGTATTCATTACCAGCACGTCTACACTTTTGGTAGTTTCTTGCATTTGTAGCAACTTGTCCCAAATCTGCCTCATTTCTAATTGACGGCGAGAAACGGTTACTTGCCCTTCTGCATTTTGTTCTTGCGTAATTACAAATTCTAGTTCCTCATGAAGTGGTAGAACTTCTGATAAATCTATTACCTCTCTCAAAGCCGCTTCATGACGAGGGATAAAAGCTGACGACTTACCTCCAATATCGGCATAAGCTCCATCTGGATCGATTTGGAATACTTTGCCTTTAACTACCTGTCCTTTTTGAAACTGGTAATCATGTTTTTCTAAAGCTGCCGCAAAATCGTCCATTGTAAAAGACGTAGCGGCTTGTTGAGAGATGTTTGCTTCGTTCTCCATAACAAATTGAAGATGAATTTAGATTTAGAACGCCCTTGATAAGAGCAAATTATTAGTTATCAGCCATTAATTAGTAAGCAAATAATGATTCAACCTTTCATACATTTTTTTAAACAGTTTTTAAGCCGTAAGAAAAAAGCAGATTGGAAAATTTAATTATCCAATTAGTAATCAATGACAACTCTTACACCATATCCTACAAATCCGATCAAGGGTTCCCATAGAAATTTTTTATAAGAAAAATTCCTACGGGTGCCCGTCAAGAAGGCTAAAGCTGCCCAAATAATTCTTTAACTTGTTCCCAAGCATCCGCAGCAGCTTCGGGATTATAACTAGCACGGCGATCGCAGAAAAATCCGTGTTCGGCACCTTTGTAACGAAATACACGATGTGGTACTTTGTATTTTTCTAATTCAGCTTGAATCTGATCTACTTGTTCTGTAGGAATACTGGAATCTTCTATACCGAAAAAGGCATAAAGCATACCTTCGATTTCTGAAGTAACATTTATAGTAGGTGCGCCACCACCGGGAGTACTGTTAGTTATACGAGCGCCGTAAAACGAAGCAGTAGCTTTAATATCGGCTAAACTGGCGGCAAGATATGCTACATGACCGCCGAAGCAAAAGCCAATGCAACCAAATGCATCTTTTTTTACTTCGGGTAGGGTTTTTAGATAATCTATAGCCGATTGAATATCGGTTAAAAGTTCTGAAGCTTTGGTTTGTCCCCAAGCGTAATTTCTACCGACTTCTATATCTTCAGGGGTATAGCCAGTAGCAAAGCCGGGTGCTTGACGTTGAAATAACGCGGGTGCAATAGCAACATATCCTTCTTTGGCGATACGTTCGCTAACTTCCCGAATGTGATCGTTAACCCCAAATATCTCCTGCAATACTACAATTCCCGGATAACTGCCTTCACCTTGAGGCTTTGCCAGATAAGCATCTATTTGCACCGAATTTGAGGCTATTCTTACGGTTTTGGTGTCAATCGCACGCTCTGTCATAATAGTTTTTACCAGTGTGGTGTAATTATTAGATATAGTGGAGGCCAGTAACGACAACTTAACCCCCATGAAATTATTAATAAGTAATAACCGACGACTTTAAAAAACTTTTCCTTATTTAATTCGATGTATAAATAAAATATCCCTTTCTAAAGTAACTATACCGATTTTTACAAGTTTCCTTTTAAGCTATTAGCACCCCCCATACGAAGGTGATGATTCAATTCCGCATTCAGCCAGATAGTGAAATTCCCGCATCGACTCAGCTTTTCAACCAAATTAGATTTGCGATCGCATCGCGGCAATATCCACCAGCATACAAGTTGCCATCAACCAGAGCGTTGGCGATGCAAACCGGCTTACATCGCAATACTATTAGCAAAGTTTACCGCCAATTGGAAGAAGACGGGCTAGTAGAAAGTCTGGCTGGTTCGGGAATTTACGTCCGCGCTCAAGGGCACGAGGGCGGTAGCAAGTTACAATCACCCATTCTTAAGCAACATCCCTTAGCATACAAAGTTGTTCAGAAGGCTCTCGATGAACTACTTGCTCAAGGTTGTTCGCTCAATCAAGCCCGCGAGATATTTTTGGCTGAAATCGATTGGCGGTTGCGTTGTAGTGCGCGAGTGCTTGTAGCTGTGCCAAGTCAGGATATTGGCGCTGGTGAATTGATCGTACAGGAATTAGAGCAGACGTTACAAATACCAGTACAGCTAGTTGCTACCGAAGAACTATCTGCTGTATTAGATAAAACTACTTCGGCAACCGTTGTTACAAGTAGATATTTTATCGGCGAAGTAGAAGCAATTGCAGCACCTAGAGCAGTACGTGTAATTCCTCTTGATATCCACGATTACGCCAAAGAATTTGATATTGTTAAAAACTTATCAAAAGACAGTTGTATTGGCATTGTTAGCCTTAGTTCGGGAATTCTCAGAGCAACAGAAGTAATTCTTCACGGTTTGCGAGGGGACGAAATATTAGTGATGACTTCTCAACCAAAAGATAGTTATAAATTAGGGGCAATAGTTAAACGGGCACAATTAATTTTTTGTACTGATAAGACTAGTTATACAGCAGTGCAAAGTGCCATGCAGATGGCTATAGAAGACATCATTCGTCCCCCCAAACTAGTTAGCTGTGAGAATTACATCGGCAGCAAATCGATAAATTTACTCAAGAGAGAGTTGGGGTTGGGGTAAAGGCATTGGGCATGGGGCAATGAGAATAGTTAGGAGTTAGGAGTTAGGAGTTAGGAGTTAGGAGTTGGAAGTAGCTGTCCCCTTGTCCCCTTGTCTCCTTGTCTCTCCCTCTTCCCCCCTCTCCCCATCTCTTACGCAGAAAGCAATGTAGGTAATTGTAAAAATTCCTTGACTGTTTCTAAGTAAGTTTTTGGATCTTCAAGCATGGGAAAATGAGCCGTATTAGGAATCATTACATACTCAACTTCCTCGCTCAATGCTGCTGCTTTTCTTCCCATTTCAGCGGGGATAATTTTATCGTATTCCCCCGATACTAATAATGTCGGGACTTTGAGCTTTGCAAATTCATCTGGCATCAACTCAGCTTGAGCTTTACTCACCGAAGTATAAATGGTATTCAAAGCTGCTTCGTAATCCGCGATCAAAAAGTCTTGCAAAAAAGCTTGACGTTCGGTTGCTTTTATAGAGCGATACAGAAATCTCGCCATAAACATTCTGTCAACTAATGGAATTTTTGCTAACCATTGAGGACGGAATTTGACGACGTAGCCACCGAATTTGTGAAAAGCTTCAAAAGATTTTTTGTCATACTCAAAAATACCGCTACAAGTTAGAATTGTTTTTTCTACACGCTCTTGATACTGATTAAGAAACAAAGTCGCAATTGAAGCGCCCATCGAATGAGCATTTATGTAAACGCGCTGCAACTGCAATTCATCAAGTAATGCTGCTAAATCTTCAACATATTCTTCTAGCTCGTAGGTTAATTCTTTTACTGCTTCTTCGCCTTCTTTGTCTTGAAGTGACAGTTGCTCAACAACAGGTTTACCACGGGAACGTCCAAATCCCCGCATATCGTAAAGCAAACAATCAAATTGTTCTGACAAGACGGAGGCGGTAGTTTCCCAATATCGAGCGCTACCAGCCCAACCGTGGATAAACACCATTACTGGTTTTTCCGAACCATTAGATTGTTTTATCCATTCGTAGTAATGTTCTACGCCACGAACTTTAATATAAGCCATGCATCAAAAGTTAATTATCAAAAACAAAAAATTAGAAGTTAAGAATTAACTCAAATTAATTCTCAACTTCTAACTTTTAATTCCTAATTATATTTAAGCTGATTCAGGCTTCGGTAGGGAAGAGGGATGTACCAACAGTTCGGCTGTGGAACGCTTCTCTACCATTTCGCGAGTCACCGTACAAATATTCACATCTTTACGAGAAGGTAACTCGTACATTACATCCAGCATCAGTTCTTCTACAATGCCTCGCAATGCTCTAGCGCCAGTCTTACGACGGTAAGCTTCTTGAGCTATTGCTTTGAGGGCTTCTGCATTAAACTCTAACTGGACGCTATCCATATTCAACAGCTTTTGATATTGCTTAACTAAAGCGCTACGCGGTTCGGTTAATATCGACATTAACGCTTCTTCATCAAGTGGATCAACTACCGCTACCATTGGAACTCGTCCAATAAATTCGGGTATCATCCCAAACTTAACTAAATCTCCCGGCTCTAAATGGCGCACGGTATCAGCCACCCGCTTTTCTTTAGATTGCCCTTCTCCTGGCTGCACAAATCCTATTGACTTTTTACCAGTTCTCTGCTCTACAACCTTTTCCAAACCTACGAAAGCACCACCGCAGACGAATAAAATATTACTCGTATCAATTTGGATGCAGTCCTGATAGGGGTGCTTGCGTCCTCCTTGAGGAGGTACGTTAGCAACAGTTCCTTCGAGCATTTTCAGCAAAGCTTGCTGTACGCCTTCACCAGAAACATCTCGGGTTATTGAAGGATTTTCACTCTTGCGAGCGATTTTATCAATTTCGTCGATGTAGATAATTCCCCGCTGCGCTTCCTCAACATCTAAATCGGCAACCTGTAAAAGTCGGAGCAAAATGTTTTCTACATCTTCGCCCACATAACCGGCTTCGGTTAGGGTAGTAGCGTCAGCAACAGCAAAAGGTACGTCAAGAATTTTTGCTAAAGTTTGAGCCAGCAGAGTCTTACCGCACCCTGTAGGACCAATTAACAAAATATTCGATTTTTGAAGTTCTACTGCTTCTGAATCCTCGCCCTCGTCTTTCCCGCCCTCTTTAGAACCATTAATCAGTGACAATCTTTTGTAGTGATTGTAAACCGCGACTGAAAGTACCTTTTTGGCTTCATCTTGACCAATAACGTGTTCGTCTAGGTAATTCTTAATTTCTCGCGGTTTGGGAATTTGGTTAAACGAGAGACTGGCAGAGCGAGTACGGCGTTTCTGAGGTGGCTCCGAACGCGGTGCTGGCTGCGAAGCAGTTGCTGCACTATTAGTATCGAGCAGTTCCTCATCTAATATCTCGTTACACAAGTCAACGCATTCATCGCAGATGTAGACTCCCGGTCCGGCGATTAGTTTGCGTACCTGCTCTTGAGATTTTCCACAAAATGAACATTTTAAATGGGAGTCGTACTTACCTGTCATACCAGCCTCTTATTTCACACTAGTAACGTTTTCCCCTGCTGGGGGAAGATTTTGCCTAGAGATAACCTGGTCGATTAACCCGTAGTTTTTAGCCTCAGATGCCGACATGAAGAAATCTCGTTCGGTATCAGCTTCTATTTTTTCTAATGGTTGACCAGTATGAGATGCTAAAATCTCATTCAACTTAGACTTATGATAAAGAATTTCTTTAGCTTGGATTTCTATATCCACTGCTTGCCCCTGAGCGCCGCCTAAAGGTTGATGAATCATAATCCGCGAATCCGGAAGAGACATCCGCTTACCGGCGGTTCCTGCTGTTAATAATAAAGCACCCATACTAGCAGCCAGTCCAAAACATATAGTTACTACGTCTGGACGGATTTGTTGAATTGTATCATAAATTGCCATGCCTGCCGTGACCGAACCGCCAGGGGAATTTATGTAGATTTGAATATCTTTTTCTGAGTCGTCGGCATCAAGAAACAGTAACTGTGCAACAAGCGAGTTAGCAACTGCATCATCGATGGGAGTTCCCAAGAAAATAATCCGCTCTCGAAGTAGACGCGAATAGATATCAAAAGCCCTTTCCCCCATGCCTGATTGTTCTACCACCGTCGGCAGCATTGAAGTAGACTGCGGGCTATCGCTTTGCGAATAAATAGATAATTGATTCAAACTACTAACTGGGTAATTTCCCGACTGCGATACAAGCATAAAAGTTATAAATGACAATTAAGACAACAGTAGCTAAAAGACAGCAATTGCTGCTTGTTTATAACAATAACCGAATTTCTATAAGACTGTATGTGTTAACCATTATGCCTCATATAATTCTTCTGCGTGTGGACTTCGATCAATTTATCGCCATAATTTAAGACATAACTCGTAGAGACGTTTTAAGTTTTATTAAAATTCGTAAAGAGGCCGTTTTCAATTTTTCTTTAATTTAAATTCGCAACCGGGAAACACTCAGCGATCGCCATTAATAAAGGTACGCAACAACGCTATGGATGTGTGTATATCTTTATGTTATACCGATTGCTGAGTGCTATAAACCGCCATTACTCTTCTGCTATAGCCGAGACTTCTTGTTGTTCACCCTCAGAATCATTTTCGTTTTGTTCTTGTGAATCTTGTGAATCTACAGTTTCCTCTTCTGCATCGGCTTCTGGGGGATTCAAAGAACCCTCGGGTACAAGTTCAATCTCAGAACGTTCCAAAAGCCAGTCGATGATTTTTTCAGTTATTAATTCGTTTTCAACTGCTTCTCGTACTCGCTCTGGATCGACATCCTGCCCGGAATATTCTTCCATTACTTCTTTGTATCGGGCTTCTACTTCTTCGGGGGTTGCTTTGATAGATTCGCGCTCGCCAACTTCACGCAAAGCAAGAGTTCTTTGCAATCTATCTACTGCTTCCCCACGAGAACGTTCGCGCAGTTGGGGAATGGTATCTTGGTTAAACAGTTTCTTAATATCCAAACCTTGCTGGGAAAGACGCATTGCAGTTTGAGTCAACATTGCATCGACTTCCTGCTGAACCATTGTTTCTGGCACGTCAAATGTTGCGTGCTTAACTAGTTCGTTTAATAAAGCTTCTTGCTTTTTCGCTTTAGCATTATCATCGCTTTCCTTCTTAAACCGCTCTTCTAAAGAATTACGTAATTCAGCCAAATTCTCAAATTCGCTGATTTCCTGAGCAAAATCATCATTAAGTTCGGGAAGTTCCTTTTCCTTTAACTCTTTGAGCGTTACGGTGAATTTTGCAGCTTTTCCGGCTAATTCTTCATTAGCATAAGGATCTGGAAACTGAGCGTCAACTTCTTTGGTTTCTCCAGGATTCATTCCGATGATTCCCGAGATAAAGCCAGGAATAAATTTATCTTCTTCTAAGTCAACTTGAAAATCGGTAGCTTCCGCACCTGGGATTACTTCGAGTTCAGCTTCAGGATCTGCACCTTCTTCGGGAGCCAAAAAGCCTTTAAAGTCAAGAATCGCAGTATCTCCTAATTGTGCCGCACGAGCTTCAACAGGAATTAAAGTCGCCATCTGCTGACGCTCGCCTTCCAAAACTTTATCTACTTGTTCGTTATCGTATGTAACTTCCTCTGCTTTGAATTTCAAACCAGAATACTCGCCCAAATCAAGAGTAGGTGGTACATCAACCGCAGCAGAAAAAGTCAAAGGTTTTCCTGGCTCGTAATTCTCGATTAATTCTTCAAAAGAAGAGCGCAATTCTGGCTGCCCGATAGCTTCAATACTTTCTTGCTTTATCGCTTCACCAATACTATCTTGAATCAGTTCTTCGATTGCGGCTGCCTTAATGCGAGTTTTTCCCAAGCGCTGTAGCAATATCTGCCGAGGTACCTTACCTTTGCGAAACCCTGAGACGTTAGCTTGGCGAGAGTAATTTTGAATTACCTTTTCATAGCTTTGCTTGGTTTTCTCTGGCGCAATTTCGATTTCTAAACCGATTTGACTGGCTGGCAGTTTTTCCTGGGTGACTTTCATAGATTTTTTTCTAATTTCTGCTACTTTTTTACTTAAAGGGGGGCAAACGTCTTATCCGTCGCGCTTGTCGAAGGAAATTGAAATGAATATAGCTGACAATTCCAACAAGACAAAAAATATCCGAGCCTTCAGGAGGGCGCTTTGATGGCTGCTTTATGGGAAAAATCCTTCAAACGCAGTTAAATTGATGAGACGCAGCCCTCAAACGGTCATGTATTAACCGCAAGACCCAAGATTATATCTGTGGGATTTGACTGTGATATCTTTGTAGTAGGGAACTTTTCAACAAAACTTTTCTATAAGAACTGTCTTGTCGTCGGAGTCCTCTCTTTTATGCGCTAAGTAGACTTTTGTCGCACTGCACTTAAGATTGCACAATCCGGTGAATTATATCATTATTATTCTTATCCGCCTGCTCGATCGAAAACGGCAGACCATCTGAATCATAGTACATCAACCTCTAGTCAATGCCGTTTTTATAATCTTCCAAATAAATAGCGGTGCCGTGCAAGAACCATAAATAATTTGCATTAAACGTTGACTTCACAAAGCCATAATGGTGTATAATATATACTTTATATATTTATTTATAAAATATAAGTAGGTCATTTAATTAATAATTGTTGTAAAGTACGCAGTCTGGAGGGAAGCCTGAAGTAAGAAAATATTAAAGAATAAATTAAGTAGAGAACAAATATAGTTATTTCTGATATTAAAAATCATTTACAAATACAGTGAAATTCGCTTAAATGCTATTAAGGTTTTGCGGAATAATATATTTATTAAATTTATGAATAATTGTAAATAGTATTTTTGACAGGAGGTTTAGGATTTGGCTCAAGCCTATCGTGTAGCTATTTTGGGAGCGACTGGTGCTGTAGGCACAGAATTGCTAGAATTACTTGAAGAAAGAGATTTTCCTCTGACTGAGCTAAAATTATTAGCTTCAGAACGTAGTGCGGGAAAAAAACTAGCTTTTAAAGGAGAAAATGTATTAGTAGAAGCGGTAAGCGAAGCCGCGCTACAAAACGTAGATTTAGTATTGGCTTCTGCTGGCGGTTCGATTTCTAAAATTTGGGCACCCAAGGCAGTAGAGAAAGGGGCGGTGGTAGTTGATAATTCCAGCGCTTTCCGGATGAATCCTGAAGTTCCTTTAGTAGTACCTGAAGTAAATCCTGAAGCTGTAGTTAACCACAAAGGCATTATTGCTAATCCTAATTGCACAACTATTTTGATGGCGGTGGGCATTTTTCCGCTGCATAAAGTAAAGCCCATCAAACGTATTGTTGTGGCTACTTACCAGTCTGCTAGCGGCGCTGGTGCGAAAGCAATGGAAGAACTCAAAAATCAAAGTGTAGATATTTTAGAAGGAAAAGAACCAGTAGCAAAGGTATTTCCTTATCCAATAGCATTTAACTTGTTTCCGCATAACACACCTTTGAACTCGGCAGGTTATTGTGAGGAAGAAATGAAAATGGTCAACGAAACTCGCAAAATTTTTGATAGTCAAGATATACGGATTACTGCAACCTGCGTTAGAGTGCCTGTATTACGCGCTCATTCAGAAGCAATTAATTTAGAATTTGAAACACCTTTTAATATAGAGGAAGCTAGAGAAATTTTAAGTAAGTCTAAGGGCGTAAAATTAATAGAAGATTGGCAAGCTAATTATTTTCCCATGCCTTTAGAAGCAACAGGAAAAGATGATGTTTTAGTGGGAAGAATCCGTCAGGACATTTCTCATGAATCCGGCTTGGAACTATGGTTGTGTGGAGATCAAATTCGTAAAGGTGCGGCTCTAAATGCAGTTCAAATTGCTGAATTATTAGTAGAAAAAAATATGCTAGCATCCTGAAATAAGATTACTTTCTATGTAAAATATTAGAATAATTATCAAAAAAAACTTAAGGCAACAATTGTTATTAATTAATCAAGATTAATTTAAGGATAAAAAAAGTAATGAACAAGGTATCATTTGCCCTTGAAGAAAAAATGGCTTTCAGTTATCAAACAGGTAGACAGCCACTAACGAATGTTTTAACTGCCTTTATGTAATTAGGAGTAAATATAGTGGTGGTAGATTTTGGAAAGGTTATAACCGCAATGGTTACGCCGTTTAAGGAAGACGGTAGCGTTAATTACGATATAGCGGAAAAATTAGCTGCTCATCTGGCACAAAACGGTACGGATACATTTATAATCTGCGGAACAACAGGTGAATCTCCCAGCATGACTTGGGATGAAGAATATCAATTGTTCAAATGTGTATTGCAAGCCGTATCGGGCAAAGCAAAAGTAATTGCAGGTTGTGGCTCTAATTCTACACAAGAAGCAGTAGCGGCTACACAAAAAGCAGCTAAAATGGGAGTACATGGTTCATTGCAAGTTGTACCTTATTACAATAAACCCCCGCAAGCTGGACTTTATCGTCATTTTCAGGCAATAGCAGAAGCCGTACCTGAGTTACCATTGTTGTTATACAATGTTCCTGGTCGTACTGGTCAAAACCTACAGCCCCAAACAGTAGCCCGCTTAGCCGAAATAGAAAATATTTTCGGTATAAAAGAATCAACTGGAAATATAGATCAAGCAAGTCTTATGCGACGCTTGACACCACCAGAATTTCAGATTTATTCTGGTGATGATTACATGACTTTGCCTTTGTTATCTGTTGGGGCAAAGGGTATAGTAAGTGTAGCTTCTCATCTAGTTGGTTTGCAATTACAGCAGATGATTCAAGCATTTGAAGCTGGCAAAGTTCAAGTTGCTAAAGATATTCATTTGAAACTTTTTCCACTGTTTAAAGTTTTATTTACGACTGCAAATCCTATTCCGGTAAAAGCGGCTTTAAATCTTCAAGGATGGGATGTTGGTTCAACTCGTCTACCTTTATATGAAGCTGAATCTGAATTAATTCAACAATTAAAAACAGTATTAGAAGAACTAGATTTGAATAAAGTTTAGATGATGTATTCGCAAATATAGTGTAAGATATAATACATATAATAGTTGTTAACAAACTTGTTTTTAAAGATTATTTTGCAATTAACTAGCATAAATGTTTTTGCCAGCGGTATTTATAATCCGTTATTAATGATAATTCAACATTAATCAACATTAATATAATCTTGCAAAGAAAAAGACTATGCAGGAAAAAAAACCGATAAAAGTTTGTCTTATTAAAAACTCCAATCAAGCTTTTAACTAAAAAGAAAAATCCAACTAATTTATTAACTAAGGAAAAACATGGCTAAGAAAGAAGTAACTTCTGCCCTTAAAATTATTCCATTGGGCGGACTGCATGAGATTGGAAAAAATACCTGTATCTTTGAGTATGAAGACGAAATTATTCTTCTAGATGCTGGTTTAGCTTTTCCTACCGATCAAATGCATGGAGTCAATATTGTCTTACCAGACATGACTTATGTGAGGGAAAATCGTCATAAAATCAAGGGTATGGTTGTTACCCACGGACACGAAGATCATATTGGCGGTATTGCTTTTCACCTCAAACAGTTTGACATTCCCGTGATTCACGGCCCTAGATTGGCAATGGCAATGCTAGAGCGCAAACTAGAAGAAGCCGGAGTTCGCGATCGCACCGAGCTAAAATCCGTTAAACCCCGCGATATGGTGCGGATTGGTAAAAACTTTTTAGTAGAGTATATCCGTAATACACACAGTATTTCCGATAGTTTTACAGTTGCAATACACACACCGTTAGGAGTTGTAATTCATTCAGGAGATTTCAAAGTTGACCATACTCCAGTAGATGGCGAACACTTTGATTTGCAACGGTTAGCCGAACATGGTGAAAAAGGCGTACTTTGCTTAATGAGCGATTCTACTAACGCAGAAGTACCTGGATTTACTCCTTCAGAGCGTTCGGTTTATCCCAATTTAGAAAAAATAGTGATGCAAGCTGAAGGCAGACTTTTCATTACTACCTTTTCTTCTTCGGTACATCGGATTAACATGGTTTTGCAGTTAGCGCAAAAACACGGTCGTTCGGTATCTGTAGTGGGACGCTCGATGCTGAATTTGATTGCTCACGCTCGCAATCTTGGCTACATCAAATGTGAAGATAAGCTATTTCAACCTTTGCACGTCGCTCGTAGTTTGCCTGATGACAAGGTATTGATTTTAACTACTGGTTCTCAAGGCGAAACAATGGCGGCCATGACTCGTATTGCTAGGGGAGAGCATCCACACATTAAGATTCGGGAAGGAGATACAGTTGCATTCTCCGCTAATCCGATTCCTGGAAATACGATTGCGGTGGTAGGAGTAATTGATAAATTAATGCAGCAAGGTGCAAAAGTTATTTATGGTCGTTCTCATGGAATTCACGTTTCCGGGCACGGCTGCCAGGAAGACCATAAGTTGATGTTAGCCTTGACAAAGCCCAAATTCTTCTTACCCGTTCACGGCGAACATAGAATGTTAGTCAAACATTCTCAGACAGCGCAAAGTATGGGTATTCCTGCCGAAAATATGGTGATTATTGAGAATGGCAACATTGTTGAATTGACAGAAAATTCTATTAGTGTTGCAGGTAAAGTACCATCTGGTTTGGAATTAGTAGATACTTCTGGTTCTGGCATGGTTAGTGATAAAGTGTTGCTAGAGCGTCAGCGCATGGCAGAAGAAGGTATTGTTACCGTTGCAGCAGCAGTTGATTGGAACGGTAAAATGTTGGCTAAACCAGAGATTCACTTGCGGGGTGTAGTTACCAGCATGGAAAAATCGATGGTACATAAATGGGTACAGCAGCGATTTGAAGAAATATTGGCGTTACGCTGGGAAGAATTTGGTCAGCCTTTGAATGGTAAAAAGCCAGATATCGATTGGGGTGGTTTGCAAGAAGCAATAGAAGGAGATTTGGCGCGTAATTTACGACGAGAGTTACGATGTCAGCCTACGGTTACTTTGTTGATGCAGATTCCAGATTCCCCTCCAGTAGTTTCGGATGGTAGAAGAAGACGTACTCGCACTGCTGCTCAACAAGTTGCATCGTAAGTTTTGATAAATATTGAGGTAAGGAAATTATAGATTCGATCGCAAAGTCTTGAAATCCTATCTTTGAATTAAAATCCTCCTTTTCTTATACAGAAGGGGGATTTTCTGCATGAATGTTTAAAAATAGCTATTGAAAAAAAATTAGAAATATAGTGGTTGTCAATTTTAACTGATTCGTTTTCTTACAACCGTAGAGAGACGTAAAATTTTACGTCTCTACAATCCATTAGGATAAATAAAATGAACTAGTAGTAAGTAGGTTGGCGTTGAAAATAATGCCCGAAAAGTGAATAGGAGTAAGGATTTAAAGTTAATCTACATTCTGTAACGTAGCTTGTTTTATTTTTGCCGATTTACTTAGGTTACTAGTAACGCTTAAGCGCTACTACAAACAATTTTTTTTATCAATCAGTTGGGATGCAAAGACAAAATGTCCTTACCATGACAAATATATTTTATAGGGTAAAAATCGCGATAATTTTTTTTAATATTTTGACTCGCTTTATATAGCCGTCAATTCCAAGCAATAAAACTCCTCAGAGAAAAACTTTGAAAAATATAAATTGTGCTTAAGTAGGTAAAACCAAACCGATTTGCAAAAATTCTATCTAAACAAAATAATCCAGGATCAATAGCTAATTAGGTTTGAATGTCCCCTAATAGGTATATCCAAAAACTAATAAAAATATTGAGATTGCCAATACAAGAAAAAAACACTCAAATAATACAGGTGAGATGCTTCACAATAGGTACTTCAACGTTACAGCAATAACAATTATTTTCTTATTCTTTAAATAGTTAATAGTTTAATATTCCCTTATATTTGGCTAAAAATGACCAAAATTAAGCTTTATGGGTCATAAATACTTTTTAACGCCACAAAACTTAGCCACATCGGCTCTTTGATGTAATGTAAACACTAGCCACTTCTAAGCAGTCTGCGTTAACCTTGGATAGCCTTTGGCACAAAGCATATTATCAATTTCACTGATGAAAATTCTTATGTAAATTTTTGTAAATGTTACACTACAATATAACCATAGGTAGATGACTTTACTATAATTTCAAGTGTGTCAAGTTATAAACAAGATCGAAGTATCACACTTCCGATTTAAGCAAAATTGCGCTTAACTTGACGTAGCAAAGGACAGCTTCCAATTAAGGAAGCTACCGAACAAAATAGATGAAATCTTCGTCAGGATAAAAGGCTTCTCGCAAAAGTTAATTTACCCTTTCGTAGATGTTCGTTGAATTAAGTTAATTACCCTCCAAGGATTAGAGGAAATAAAAATGAAGGTATTCAATAATACCACAAAAAAGATATTCCTGGCAAGCTGGGTATCAATAAATCAAGAACAAGAAAGCACGGCAAATTCAACTCAGTCATTGAATCCGGGAATTAAACAACCTCGGTTCGATATTTTAAAACCCCTGCGGATTTGGGTAGATAATATCCAAGTGCGCGATCGCCAATTTGCTCATCGTGTTTGTAAGTTGATTCCGGCTCAATGTCCGTTTGAGCGAGATGTGAAGTTATTTGGTAGAACTTTGTTCCACATTCCTCCAATGTGCAAGCTCAACCCTTTGTATGATGAAGTGGTTGCATTGCGTTTTAGAGGATTGTGCTATTTAGCTGATGAATGTGGCGAGGACATTTCGCAGTATTGTTAAATTGCGGGGTGAGGTATGGAGTTGATAATTAGTTGCTCTGTACTTGTTGCCACTGTTTGATTAATTTTTGAGCTTCGGCATAAGCAGCTGTACCTTCTGGAGTCAAAGTAGCGGTTGTGATTGCCGAAGAATATTGCTTGTTATTGGCACGATTTTTAGCAAGCTGTAAAATTTCTAAACTCCATTTATCTATAGATTTTTGAGCCAAATCGTAACCGGGTTCAGAAGATAGTACTCTTTTAGCAACTTCGATCGCACGATTGTAAGAAGATGCTTGATTCGGTTTAATTAAAGCTTTGGCTGCTTCTAAGAGAGTTTTATTACTTAAATATTGTCTCGATTCAAGTTTCCACTGTTCGATCGCTGCTTGTGCTTCTCGGAAATTAGACTCTTCTTTACCGATTAAGCCAGCTGTGGTTATTGCGTTAGAATATTCCCTATTTTGGGCACGATTTGTTGCTAGATCGAAAATCATACCGTTCCAAACCTTGATATTTTGTCTAGCTTGTTTGTAACCCGCTTCACCTGGTTGAATATTTTTAGCAGCAGCGATCGCCTTACTCAAATCGCTAGCTTGATTGGCGTTAAGAGACATTTTTTCCAATTCCAACATTGCTTGAATAGTTTCTTGCGAATTGGAATTATTGCTTTTAGGTTTTGTTGGCTGTTGTTTTTCTATCCTTTCATAATTACTGGGTAAAGGTTTAACAACGGTTAATTTGGTTTGAGAGCGAGATTGCTGGTAAAGGAAAGCAACTAAAAATAATCCACCAAAAATTAAAGTTCCCACACATCCAAACAACAGCAATTTACTAGATGTATTTTCTGTCTTTTCTGCTGTCTTTTCTGTATTTTTATCGGCTTTCTCTTTGGTATTTTCATCGGTTGTAGGAGTCACAGAAGTTTTAGGAGCAGAATTGATTTTTTGTGGTTTCTCTGCAATTTCAGGGGAAGCCACGGAAACAGGAAAACTTTTTGTGACTACTTGTGCAATTTGTGAAGAATTATTATTGTTATTTGCTCGATTATCTACTGTCTGCTCTAACTTCGGTGCCTCCCGTGCTGTATAAGTTTCTCTAGAATTTAAAACACTCAGTGGTTCTTCTGTATTGCTTTTGACTTGCTCTTGTTCAAATTCTTGTTCAAAATGTTCAAATTTGTCAAACAAGCTTTGTTGCGGCGATGCAATAAAAGCAACAGGATTTTGAGTTGGCCGCCAATGATGCTGACATAGTTCGGGAGTGCGAACGCTCAAATAACTTTCCAAACCAGCCAAATTATTGGTGTTGCCGTAACGCAAAGCTTCCAGTAATGTCGCTGTAAAAAAACCGTGCCCTAACTCGCTACTTTCGTGAGAAAACTGCTCTGGTTGACAAGAAAGTATGGTAGAGATTTGTAACTCTTGAGCTAATTCAATAGTTTCTTGCCCGATAGAAGAATCTGCCTTGGTACCTAAAGCCCGGTTGAAATCTAGTAATAGTAAAGTTTCCAGTTCAGCCACCTGAAGAGTTTGCATCAACTGGCGCATTTCGATCGCAGTTTCTTTAACCCGTTTAGAATCTCCTTCAATAGGCATCAAGTAATCTTGTTCCTCATAGGTGATGCCATAACCGCTAAAGAACAACCATAATTTATCTTGCGGTTGCCAGGAATTAGCTGCTAAATCTTCGAGTAACTCAAGAATATTATTTTTTGTCGGTAAAGTCGATTTATCTCCCATAGGTACGGAAGAATCGGTCATCAGCAGACATTGTTCCTCTGGAAAACCTGCCTGCTTAACTAAAAAATTTCTTAAAGCCTCAGCATCAGATTGAGCATAACCCAAAGGTTGGAAATACTGATACTGATTGATGCCAATAGCGATCGCCCATAGTTTTGCCATGCGCCCTTTTAATTATTAGAAACTAGATATATATACTTACGGTAATCGTAGATTGTCAATTCTTAGCATCTAAGTACCGCAAGCGTAATTAATGTAATTTGCTTTGCCCAAAAAACAAAGTTAACCTATGTGAATAAGTCTAAGTGATTATCATCAGACTTGAAGATGGTAAGTAATTATTATTACTTAAAAACAAAATTGCACTTTGACTTTTATTAATAGTGCATTTATTTATCGCGCTTCGGAGGAGTTTATAAATAATGGTCGGCAATTACTTGTCAAAAATAAGAACATTCATTCCACTTATGCCATCGATCGCAAAGAAAATCCGGATAAAGACAGCCGTACTTTTGCTGAGTATGGCAGCACCAATGTGGTTAGTATCAGAAACAATGGCTCCTCAAATCGTGCGAGCATATACTTCGAGAGTTGACTTAGAAATTACTCGTTTACCGGGAGATAATTACCAAAGCTTGCTACGGAGAGCAGAAGCAGTAGCAAGAGCAGCCGCTCAACGTAGTTTCGATAAAGATATTTTAGTCACAGATGTATCGGTAGTTATTTCCGCACAAAATTATGGTGCGATCGCGCCTGTTTTGGAATTAAATGTCAGTCGTACTCAATGGCGCAATCGTCCAGATACGCAACGTTGGGCAAAGTACTTCAAAATGGCTCGAACGCTGCTATTTTTCGGATCGAGTGCGACAAATTCCGCGTCGAGTGGAGATAATGCTGTTGAAGAATCTGCCCCACCATCACAAGAAGTTTCAATTCCGACACCAGAGGTTGAAGAATCTGCCCCAGCATCTGAGGAAGTTCCAATTCCGACACCAGAGGTTGAAGAAGTTGAAGTGGAGTAGGAAGCTTGAATAATTAGATCCCCCCAACCCCCCTTAAAAAAGGGGGGCTATTCTTTGCCAACCCCCCTAAAAAAGGGGGGCTATTCTTTGCCAACCCCTCTTAAAAAAGGGGGGCTATTCTTTGCCAACCCCCCTAAAAAAGGGGGGCTATTCTTTGCCAACCCCTCTTAAAAAAGGGGGGCTATTCTTTGCCAACCCCTCTTAAAAAAGGGGGGCTATTGATTGTTTGCCAACCCCTCTTAAAAAAGGAGGGCTATTGTTTGCTGGTTTAAATGCTTCCAATCGTGGTTCAAAAACAGGGGCTATAAAGCAATTCATGCTTTAGAATAAAAAGGTTGTCAAAAAACGGTATCTGATTTTATGGCTGTTCCAAAGAAGAAAACATCGAAATCCAGGCGTGATAAGCGTAGAGCAACCTGGAGACACAAAGCGAGTGTTGAAGCTCAAAAAGCTCTTTCGCTTGGTAAATCAATTTTGACCGGACGCTCTACATTTGTTTATCCATCTGGAGAAGAGGAAGAAGAAGACGAAGAGTAATTTGCTTCTGATACATAAAATTAGCTTTTTGTCAAGTGCCAACAGGATTTTAGGTCAACGATTATCGAAGAGTTGCATAAGACAGAAACCGTCTTGCTTGAAACCATCATCTAAAATCCTGTTGGGTAAAAAATATTTGGCAACAGCAAACGGGGAATGGGGAATGGGGAATAGGGGAATAGGGAGTAGGAGCAGAAGAAATTACACACTGCTTTTGATACAATAATTTACTGAAAAATATATTATTATTTGTAAAAAAATTATTTAACTAAACTATGTTGGGAAAGTTTTTTCAAAAACCGACTTCTGAAGATAGCGATCGCGTTCCTCCGGGGCAGCATTTAGCTAAGGGGTTTCCGGTGCTTACTTATGGTGCGACTCCCCAAGTTAGTACGGAAGAATGGGAATTTAGCGTATGGGGTTTGGTAAAACCCAAAAAATGGAACTGGTTGGAATTTATGCAACTGCCTCATAACGAGTTTACAGCCGACTTCCATTGCGTAACGCGGTGGTCTAAACTTGATGTCAAATGGACTGGAATTAAAGTCACTGACTTTATGAAAGTTATTGAGGTAGACTCCAAAGCAACTCA
The DNA here is from genome assembly GCA_964395005.1 of uncultured Rivularia sp. GTDB lineage: Bacteria > Cyanobacteriota > Cyanobacteriia > Cyanobacteriales > Nostocaceae > Rivularia. The sequence continues at coordinate 330 of CAYMZW010000071.1, read as the reverse complement.
CATTATGGAACATTGCTACGGCGGCTACACTACTAATATTGCAATAGAAGACTTTGTAAGGGAAGAAAACTTTTTTGCTTTCAAGCTATTTGACGAACCTTTAAGCGCCGAACATGGTGGCCCAATGCGCTCGGTAGTACCTCACCTTTACGCTTGGAAAAGTGCTAAATGGATAAATGGCTTAGAATTTTTAGAGCGTGAAGAATTAGGTTTTTGGGAGCGTAACGGTTATCACCGTCGCGGCGAACCCTTTAAGGAACAACGATACAGCGGGTTTTAGGAGTTAGGAGTTAGGAGTTAGGAGTTAGGAGTTAGGAGTTAGGAGTTAGG
>CAYMZW010000070.1:0-20801 GCA_964395005.1 uncultured Rivularia sp. | reverse complement strand
TCCGTTGCCAAACTCCATCCGTTGCCAAACTCCATCCGTTGCCAAACTCCTAACTTTCCACAGCTTTAGTTGACAAACCAACCCAATCCCCGGATTTTAATTGCCCGACAATATAAACATCGATTTCGACTTCACCGATTTTGTAAACTTGGATGTTGTCTAAATTTTGCTTTAAAGTTTCTACAAGAGCTTGATATTTTTTAGCTGTTTCCCTTTCTTCGGAGTCATACCAGTCTTTTTCATCTGTAGCCTGCCTAAAAAACTTTTCTACATCTATTACTTTGACAGGAGCATCAAGGGAATGATGGGTTTTCTGCAACAGATTCTCCCTATTGACTTCTTTAACCTCTTGATTTGACCATGTAAAAGTATCAAAAGGATAATCAGATTCGCTCATCCAAACTAAATCTTGGGAAAGCGATTTTATTTTTTTGGGAATATCAAATTCGTTATTGTTCATGATTAAATAAGGTTAAAGGTCAAAGGTTAAAGGTCAAAGGTTAAAGGTTGAAGGTTAAAGCTATAACTCCTAACTCCATCCGTTATCAAACTCCATCCGTTGCCTAACTAATTTAAATTACTTTTTCTTTGCTTTCCAAGTTCCACCGTAAACGTAAAATGGGTTGTTTTGACTAACTGTTTCCCAGCATTGAGGACATACAAAAACCCAATCGCCTTGTTCAAGATGTTTTATTCGGTAAAGAATGGATGCGGATTGACTGCACAGGGAGCAAAGTTTTGTACGTGATGGACGTGCCATTTGTTTGAATTATCAATTATCAATTATCAATTATCAATTACCAATTATTACCTTATACGCCTTGATTTTGATGGGTTTGTAGTTGGGACTTTAGTCCTAAATTAGAGCGAAAAATCGCGGCATGTAGAATTGGAATCCGGAGGGGCTAAAGCCCAACTACGAGCCAAAAAATAATCGATGCAGTTAAACTACATCGATATCTAAATTAATTGAGTTATTGAATTGTTGAAATAAACTTCAAACATTTATGCAAATGCAGAAGCTTGGGGTTTTGCAAAAATCATTCTACCGGCAGAAGTCTGCAATGAACTAGTAACAACTACTCTTACTTCACCACCAACAAAACTACTTCCTTCCTCAACTACCACCATCGTACCGTCATCTAAATAGCCGATACCTTGACTGGGTTCTTTTCCTTCTTTGAGGATTTTCAAATCGATGTTATCACCTGGTAAATAATTCGGACGAACTGCATTTACCAAGTCGTTAACGTTCAAAACGGGGACTTTCTGCACGCTGGCAACTTTGGATAAGTTGTAGTCGTTTGTTAACAAAGTCGAGTTGATTTCTTGAGCAAACCGAACCAACTTCGCATCTACCGTCGCAATTTCTTCGTAATCAAGCGAGTTAATTACAATGCGATCGGGATAAGATTTTTTAATACGATTGAGAATCTCTAACCCTCGTCTTCCTCGTACCCGCTTTTGATCTTTGCTAGCGTCAGCGACTTGCTGTAACTCCAGCAAAATAAATTGCGGTACGATAATTTGTCCTTCTAAAAAGCCGGTATCTAACAGCGTTTCAATGCGCCCGTCGATAATGCAGCTTGTATCTAAAACTTTGGTTGCAGCGGGTTTTAGAGTCCCTTCGGCCACCATCGTTTCTACAGTATTAGGATTAATTAATCGTATCAATCCGCGTCCGTGGGTATCGGCTAAATTCATGCCTGTATACGACAGGGTGATACTACCCATAACAGCGACTAATGGCTTGATAAAGCTAAAATCATCGGGGATCGGTAGCAAGAATAAAGGCGCTAACATCAAGTTAGCTACTAACAATCCAATTACTAAACCAATTGAACGTGTGAGAATAACTTCGAGTGGCAATTCTCGGACTTGGGCTTCTAAGCGACGATACCCGGTTTGGACTCGTAGCCCAATAGCACCGCCGATAATTGCTGCAAAAGCGGCAACGACTAAGCGTAAAGCTTCTAGGTTGCTTACATTATCTAACGTACCACTTGGTAGTAAGTCGATGCTGTAGTAACCTATTCCCGTTGCTGCGAGGACGAATGAGAAAATTATAATAGCGTCAAACATGATTTGATTTTGTTTGTTTTCCTGCAACTGCATTACTCGATCTACTCAAGTAACTTTGTATGTAATCTGGTTAAAAATAGAGATAAATATTTGCAGTGAACTTACAGGCTTGTTGATAAACCATCTGCAAACATTATAACTAAATATTCTCAGCTTTTTTATTCTGCTCGTATTGTCATAAATCCATACAAAAATGTAGATTTCTCATTGTTTTTTACTATTTCTAATTTATTCGTAACCTAAGTTAAATTGTTTCTCATAATGCCAGATAAACCAGTTAATTCAATGATTTCAGGCTCTGTGAGTGCTGCCTACATACATATTCCCTTTTGTAGACGACGCTGCTTTTATTGTGATTTTCCCATATATGTGGTAGGGAATACCAAACGTGGCGAAACATCCGCCGCAATTTCTAATTATGTTGAAGTTTTATGTCAGGAAATTGTCACTATACCAATTAATAATAAACCGTTAGAAACAGTTTTTTTCGGTGGCGGTACTCCTTCATTACTTTCAACACAACAATTACAAAAAATTAATCAAGTTTTAGATGGGAAATTTGGGATTGACAAATTTGCAGAAATTTCAATGGAAATCGATCCAGGTACTTTTGATAAACAGCATTTGCAAGGATATGTAAATGCGGGAGTTAATCGGATAAGTTTGGGAGTACAGGCTTTTCAAGAAGAATTATTGCAAGCTTGCGGGCGCTATCACTCGGTTTCGGATATTTTTACCGCTGTCGATTTACTTCAAGCTGCCGAGATTACTAACTTCAGCATAGATTTGATTTCCGGTTTACCACATCAAACTTTAGATATATGGCAGCAATCTCTAGAGCAGGCAATCAAAATAGCGCCGATGCATATATCTATATATGACTTGACAATTGAACCCGGTACCGCTTTCGGACGTTATTATCAACCTGGCGATCGCCCTTTACCGACGGATGAAACAACGGTAAAAATGTACCGTATGGCACAAGAAATTCTTACCAATGCTGGTTACGAGCATTATGAAATTTCCAATTATGCCAAACCAGGATATCAATGTCGTCACAATCGAGTTTACTGGGAAAATCGTGCTTATTACGGTTTTGGAATGGGAGCGGCAAGTTATTTTCAAGGGAAACGCTTTAACCGTCCCCGCAAAACTAAAGAATACTATGCTTGGGTGAATGATGGAAGTATAACTGATTGCGATATTACAACTCCCCATGAAGTTTTGTTAGAAACATTAATGTTAGGGTTACGTTTAGCAGAAGGCGTGAACTTACAAATATTAACAGCACAATTTGGTGAAAATAAAATTGAAGAAGTATTACAAGTATTGCAACCTTATATAGAGAAAGGTTGGGTACAAGTAGTAGATGGAAGGTTACAACTACACGATCCCGATGGGTTTTTGTTTTCTAACGTGATATTAGCAAAGTTATTTGAAAAACTTTAACGTATTTAAAAAAACTGGTTTATTCTTAAATAGGGAATAGGGAATAGGGAATAGGGAATGGAGAATTATTATTATTTGTATCGCTAATAAGTTAAATGCAAAATCCAAAATCTAAAATCTAAAATCCAAAAACAATGGAACCCTTTGTCAGAAATCTGATAGACATCGCAATTAGTACCTGTCAACTATTAGCCCTTTTTGTAATTTCTATAGGGTTAATCAAAGGTTTAATTATATTTTTACGCAATGCCTTATCTTTTACAAACTCAGCTAAAATGTTCCAAGAAAGCCGGTTACAAATGGGTTACTCGTTTTCTTTAGGATTAAACTTTTTGGTTGGAGGAAGTATTCTTAGAACTACCATCACTCCTAGCTGGGAAGATATAGGAAGATTAGCTGTAATTATTGTCATTCGCACCGTTTTAAACTATTTACTACTACAAAATATCAACAAACCCGTCCGTAAAGAGAATCCATCTGAATCAGATAATTCTAATAATTCGAGCAATAAATCTTTGTACGAGAACGTTAAGAATAAAATTCTTTGAAAGTAGCGAGTAAGGATAGTATTATTACCCAAAGTTCAAATTTAGAAACCCGATTTTTCCAAAAAACCGGGTTTTTTCGTCTCAATTTTTTACAACTCATATAGGATTGCTATAACTCCGAACTCTTAACTCCTAACTCCTAACTCCTAACTACTAACTCCTAACTACTCACTCCTAAATATTCCCTAAACACTGCTCACTGATAACTGCTCACTGCTCACTGTTAAGGCACAATCAAAATCGGACAAGGAGAAAGATTAATCGCGAGATTGGTAACGCTATCGTGGGAACCTTCATCTGTTAACCCTAATCCGCGACAGCCCATAACAATTAAATTTGCTTTGATTTCGTCAGCAACATCACAAATCACGAAAGCTGGCTTACCTTCTTTTTCTAAAATCTCTGCTTCTATCCCCTGAGTTGAAAAGAAAGCTTGAGCATCGAGAAGCAACTGTTCAACCTTCTTTGCCGACTTCATCACATCATCATCTTTCGCTTCTGAAGCAGTAGTTTCTTCTACTACACTCAGTAATATTAATTTGCTTTGATGCACTTGTACTAATTTGGCGACAAATTCTGCTGCTTCTCGCGCTTCGCGGCTTTGATCTACCGGAAAAAGAATTGTTTTGAACATCGGATTCCCTTGTGACCCCTTAACTCTGTAAAATCTTGATAGTCCTATTTTCAATCACATTAACAAAAAGGCGATCGGGAGAGTCTAATTATGTCCAAAAAAAGTTTAGCAAATTTATCTAAAAGTGACTTGGAAGGTAAACGCGCTTTGGTAAGAGCGGATTTCAACGTTCCTTTGGATGATGCAGGTAACATCACAGATGATACGCGCATTCGAGCAGCTTTACCTACAATCCAAGACTTGATTAGCAAAAACGCTAAAGTGATTCTAGCCAGTCACTTTGGCAGACCTAAAGGTGAAGTCAAAGATAAATTACGCTTAACTCCAGTTGCGAAAAGGCTTTCTGAGTTATTAGGCAAAGAAGTTGTCAAGTGCGATGACTGTATTGGTGATGAAGTTGCAAACAAAGTTGGGGGATTGCAAAACGGAGACGTAATTTTATTAGAAAACGTCCGCTTTCATAGTGAAGAGGAGAAAAACGACTCCGAATTTGCGAAAAAATTAGCTTCAAATGCCGATTTGTACGTAAATGATGCTTTCGGTACCGCACACCGCGCTCATGCTTCCACTGAAGGTGTAACTCACTATCTCAGCCCTTCTATCGCTGGATATTTAATCGAGAAGGAATTACAGTATTTACAAAATGCTATTGAAAATCCCCAGCGTCCTTTAGCAGCAATTATCGGTGGTTCTAAAGTTTCCAGTAAAATCGGTGTAATTGAAACTTTACTTGACAAATGCGACAAATTAATCATTGGTGGTGGAATGATTTTCACATTCTACAAAGCCCGTGGTTTGAATGTTGGTAAATCTTTGGTAGAAGAAGACAAATTAGAATTAGCAAAAACTTTGGAAGCTAAAGCCAAAGAAAAAGGCGTAGATTTATTGTTACCTACCGATGTAGTTGTAGCAGATAATTTTGCTGCCGATGCTAATTCTCAAACCGTCAGCATCGAAAATATTCCCGATGGTTGGATGGGTTTAGATATTGGTCCCGATTCCGTTAAAAAGTTCCAAGAAGCCCTTGGTGACTGTAAATCAGTGATTTGGAACGGCCCTATGGGTGTATTTGAATTCGATAAATTCGCTGTCGGTACTGAGGCGATCGCTCATACTTTAGCTGGCTTGAGCAAGAAAGGTGCTACTACCATTATTGGTGGTGGTGACTCGGTTGCAGCCGTAGAAAAAGTTGGTTTAGCCGATCAAATGAGCCATATTTCTACTGGTGGTGGTGCTAGCTTAGAATTACTTGAAGGTAAGACTTTACCCGGTATTGCAGCTTTGAATGATGCTTAATTAGTAGTTAGTTGTTAGTTGTTAGTTGTTAGTTGTTAGTTGCGAATTAACAATTAACACAACTTTAGACTTGTAGTAAGGACTTTAGTCCTCTTTCTTCCTGGTTAATAAATGAGGAAAGTGACAATTATTTGCCGCGAAGATAATCAAAAAAAGGGCTAAAGCCCTTACTACGAACGAACAATAAATTGCAAAAATTATAAAATAATCAATGCAACCTAAATGGTTAGAATGGGCGCAGCAGATTCAAGCTGTTGCTCAAAATGGTCTGACGTATTGAAACTGAAGATGTGGGATTTTTTGCAGAAGATAATATTCCACAATTGTCATTAGGAAGAATTTTACCAAAACAAATTACCCGATTATTTGAATATTATCGCAACCCGGATTTAGCTACAGATTTTGATTAATTTGTCAAAAAAGAATATTTGTTTATTATTATGTAAAGTTATAAGAATATTCTATATCGAAAGTAGTAGATATGAAGTTAACTATTACTTTTGATAGATTGGTTAATTATCGAAGCCTGAGATATTAATATACGGGTTGAAAATTAACTCAAAATTTAGAAAGAGACTTTAGTATTTTTGATTTTTCAAGAATACTAAATTTTTCTTTGCTATTACAGTGTTAATAGAGACTTGATTATTTTCGGGTAGTAATTCGTAGAATACTATTGAATTAATTATACCAAAAAAGCTAATTTTTCATAGTTATTATGAATTATTATTTGTCAATATCAAGCTTAATTATAAAGGAGGAGACAACTAAAAAATATAAATTGATTGACGGTTTACTTAAAAATGCAAGGAGAAATATGGATACTGAATCACAACTTTTTCAAACTGATGCTTTTCTTCCGGTAAATCATGACGAAGAATCGAATTTTAATGAAACGAATTTAAGTACCTCATTATCAGATATAGGATCTATCGAAGCTTTAGCCATTGACAATGTTGATATTTCTAATTCGATAGATACAGATATACAGAGCGACTTAATAACAGATTCGGATAGCCTCAGTGATAGTAGCGATTCAGACCAAATTACAGGAACTGAAAATGCTGATGTCTTAGTTGGAGCATCTGCTACACAAACTATCTCTCCGACTCCTCAAAGTGCTGGTGGCAAGGTTTATTACGTTTCTCCCAGCGGTAGCGATGAAAATTCTGGTTCTCTAAATCAGCCTTGGAAAACAATTAATTATGCTGTGAGTGAAGATTCTCCTATCGCTGCGGGTGATAGTGTTTTAGTTCAACCAGGTACTTATACAGAATTAATTAGTTTGGGAAAATCTGGTAGCGACTCTCAAAGGATTACTCTCAAAGCTAACGGTGATGTGACATTACGCGATCCTAGCCCTAATAGCGGTGGCTTTCCAGAAGGGGTAATTCAATCACCAGGGCAGAGCAACTGGGTAATTGATGGTTTTCGGATAGAAAATACATCCTGGGCCGGAATATCTCTGAGTGACGCTAAAAATATTACCGTTCAAAACAACGAAACTTATCAAACTGGAAGTTCTGGAATCATCGCTTTACCTAAAACCTTTTTTGGAGGTGGAGAAGAAGAGATTACCGGCAGCAATGTCAAGATACTCAACAATACTGTCGAACGAGCTAACTGGAAATGGGATGGCCCCGGAGATACCGACGGAGATCAAGAAGCATTGAGTATCTGGGGTGTTGATGGTTTTGAAGTTGCAAATAACACTATGATTGACGGCAAGCGAGAAGGATTGGATATCAAAGTTGGTTCTCGCAACGGTTTGATTCACAGTAATTCCATCACCTCTCAAGCTTTGCTTTCGGGAACTTACGATGGTTATCAAGGTGGTGCTGCTATCTATGTAGATGGTAATCGAGCCGATTCATTCAATTTAGATATTTACAACAACGAAATCTTTGCTAATACTGCTGAGGGAATTTTGATTGCAGATGAAGTTCCGAGCATTGGAGATGTATCTGATATCAATATTTACAACAATGTTATTTACGGAAATGGAATACGTGTAGAAAATGGTGGCAGAGGAGTTGCTGTTATCAACAACGTTGAAGATGTAGAAATTGTCAATAATACTTTTGTTGATAACGTTCAAGGTGTTTATGTCGATAACAGCGGTAGCGGCTATAATCCACGCGACATTTTGATTCGCAACAATATCTTTAGTGATAACAGTTATCGGAATGTATATGTTGAAGATGCAAGTAACGTGACTGTAGACAATAATTTATTTACAAACACAGAAGAATTTGCAGATAAAACTGAAATTCTTTATGACGGAGGGCAAAGAGTCGGGAATCTCAACGCTTTCGGTAATGAATTAGCCGAATCGGTTGATTTTGTAAATCGAGAAGGTAACGATTACCGTCTTACATCCAACTCGCCAGCAATTGATATTGCTTCTTCCTCGATTGGTGACTATGCACAATTTGATAAAGATGGAAATCAACGTAATGGTGGTAGCGGAGTTGATGCAGGTGCTTATGAATTTTAGATTTAGAGGCTTTGATGATGTAATCAGTGATGGCGATCGCACTTAATGATTCCAAGTCTCGGGAACTTGATATTCGGGCAGACAAGGAGACAAGGAGACAAGGAGATGGGGGGATAAGGAGAAGAATAACTAGTAATTTTCGGTTGGGTTAAGCAAAGCGCAACCCAACACCCGAGTTGGGTTACTCGCAGAGATTGCTCCGCTTACACTCCCTATTGCTTCGCAACGCTGACGCTAACAACCCAACCTACGAAGAAGTTATGAGGGGTAATTGTTCGTAGTTGCGCGGTGACTCGCCTCCGGATACCGGAATATGAGGCGCTGAAGGGCAACTACGTACCCCGTACTATTTAATGTGGCGGAGTACTAGTAGTACTCCTTTTCAAAAGTTTTGATGGCTAAAAGCTTGTAGTAAGATTTTTAAATCTTAGAATTAAGGGTTAAAACCCTTACTACGAACCCGTCAGAATTAATGAAAAAGACTAGTAGTCTTAATAAATTTTGACTTTAATTCCTAACTCCTCACTCCTAACTCCTAACTCCTACTTCTCCCCAGCACCAGCCATCAGACTTTCTTCAAGTTTCTTCAATTGAGGAGTTAATCTGCCTCTAGGAATCTTCAAAAGTAGATGATTCTTGGCCTGAAAAGCTTTAACCAAATATTTGCAGGCTTTTTCAGGTTCTGCGTGTTCGCCACAGGTAAACATATCTACAGCGATATAGCCAATTTCAGGCCAAGTATGAAGCGAAACATGAGATTCTGCTAACAACGCCAAAGCCGTTACACCATAAGGCTCAAACTGATGAGTCAATTCCTTTAGCAAAGTTGAGTCAGCTTCTTTGACTCCTTCTTCCAAAGCTTTTTTAATAAATTCAGCATCGTTAAGCAAATCTTTGGGACAGTCATATAGTTCCAAAATACAGTGACTTCCCACCGGAACCAAAGGAGTGTCTGTTTCTAAATATGATTGATTTGCCAATTTCTTTCCTACCCATTAACAACAAACCTGACATTATAACAGTTATCAGTGAACAGTGAACAGTTAGGAGTTAGGAGTTAGGAGTTAGGAGTTAGGAGTTAGGAGTAATGAAAGTTATTCTTCTCCCCATCTCCTTGTCTCCTTGTCACCTTGTCTCCTTGTCTCCTTGTCTCCTTGTCTCCTTGTCTCCCCGTCTCTTCTAATTACGATTCCGATTCCTCAGTTGGTGTTGGCGTTGGAGTCGGAGTTGGAGTTGGTGTTGGAGTTGGTGTTGGAGTTGGAGTTGGTGTCGGTGTTGGAGTTGGAATTGGTGTTGGTGTTGGGGTTGGTGTTGGGGTTGGTGTCGGCGTTGGTGTTGGTGTTGGTGTTGGTGTTGGCTGTGGGGGTGGTGCGGGGTTTTCTACCTGCAAGCGCATCCTATAATCTTGAGATTCAGTTGATGTAGAGACGATGACAAATTCGTAATATCCGTTTTCTCTGAGAGTACCAGTCCACGAGCGTCTTGTGGAATCTTCTAATAATACTCTTTTACCGGAGGGTGAATATATAGAAAACAGTACTTGGGGAGAAGCTGTTAAGTTGACTCGCATTTGTTGATTTCTGCTCAACTGAGCGATGAAAATTTTACCTTGCAAGCCAGTAAAGTTGGCGCTTCTGGTAACGCTTGTATCACCGCTCGCAAATCGCAGTCTCTCGTAAGCGCTTCGTGCAAATACTGCGTTTACTTTGTCGAATACAAATCCATGCCAAATTTGCCCTACGGGTTCGTTGAGAAAACTTTTACCTCTTTGTTCGGGGAATATTCTGAAAAATGGTACGTCGGCTAGGTCATATACAGAACGACTGCTGACGTTAATATTATTAACTCGAACTTTCCAGCGATCGCGGTCTGAAGAGGTAAAGGTTCCGAGTTTGCGGCGAGCGTCGGAACTGAGTTGGGACATATTGTTGAGCAATTCGCTTGCTGTTTCGTCCCATTGTTGACGTAGAGATGCATCTTGGGGTTCGTCTGTCAAGGTGCGTCCTTCTAAACTGGGGTTTTTCTGCCAAAATATTTGATTAACAACTTTTACATAGAAGTTACGGTCTATACCAAGTTGTTCGCGTCGTGCTTTGAGTGTTTCTTTACGCTGCTTTTCTTCTGGGGAGAAATTTGAGGAAATTGCCGTTTCAGGATCTGATTGTGTCAAATTTGAAATAGCAGCATAAGCAACACCACCTAAAACAATCATTGCGAAAAATAGCATGGCAATTCGTGTGGGTGTCCACCAAAGTTTTGGCTTCGATTGAGATTCTGAGAAACCGGGTGCAGTGGTTTTAGGTTGAGGAGTGGGAGGAGCCGATTGTACGGCAGGTGCTACAGCAAAAGTTCGTTGGGTGATTTGTTGAGGTGATGGTTGTGGTGTTGGGTTTGTAGGTGCGCTTTGGTTAAGTGCTTGCAAAACTTGATTGGCGGTTTGATACCTTTCTCCTGGTATGGCAGATAGCATTTTATCCAACACCACTCCAAATTCAGGGCTAACATTTACAAAATTTCGCCACTGCCATTGCAGGTTATAGTTATCAATTAATTCTGCTGGTTGCTTGCCCGTAAGCAAAACCAATACCGTCGCGGCTAAAGCGTATAAATCGCTGTGAGGCTCTACCGATCCGGTTTGCATTTGTTCTGGTGGAGCGTAGCCTATTTTCCCTAGTAAAGTTGGTATTGGAGTGGCTGGAGGGCTGCCAGGCGCGTAATATTGGGAAGCTACGGTTGCTACTACTTGCTTTACACCGCCAAAGTCGATTAATACTGGTAATTGGTCAGATTTACGAAAAATTAAGTTATCGGGTGATATATCGCGGTGAATTACACCCATAGAATGAATGTAGTCTAATACTGGTAAAATCTGCTGCAATAACTGCTTAACTTCGGTTTCGCTAAATTTTATTCCTTGTTGCAACCGATTATCGAGCAAAGAACGATAATTTTCTCCTTCTACATAATCTTGAACTAAAAATAAAAATTCACGAGCGTTGATATTCAACCGCAAAAGTTCGCGAAAGCGAGGGATTTGGGGATGTTGCAGTTTGTATAAAACGCTAGCTTCTCGTTCAAAAAGTTCTTCCGATTTTTGTAAAACGTATTCAGTTTGGACTTGGGGAGAAAATTCCTTTAAAACACAAAGTTCCCGAAAACGGTTAATATCTTCTGCTAAATAAGTTTTGCCGAACCCTCCCTGCCCCAACTGACGTACAACTATATAGCGATCGCCTAAAGTTATTCCCGGTTGGATAGCTTGATTTACTGGAGTATCAACCAACATTTCGCCGCAGTGCAGACAAAAGCGACTACCAGCTGGATTTTCATGTCCTTTCGAGCAATTAAGGGATGTCATGGAAGAGTTAGGAGTTAGGAGTTAGGAGTTAGGAATTAGGAATTAGGAGTTAGGAGTTAGGAGTTGTGGAAAATATATCTTAAAATAATTGTGTCTTTAGTCCTCTTAAGAGGACTTTAGCTATGAGACAGGGGTTTTCAACCCCTGGCGGATGAGAATAAAGACAAAAAACATAAATACTTAATAAATATTTTTGGGTTTCACAATAATTGATGCAGGGTATAAACAAATATACTATTAAATCATTTAAAGAGTTTTGAAGATAAGTTTAAGGCTTACTAATTCAAAATGTAAAATTTAAGTTATTAAAACTGCTAGCCATTACTTTTAAAGCTACAGTAGCAACACCACAAATTTCGTTCAATTGCGTAATAGTAAATACCCCTGTCTCGCTACAAATAACTATTAACAGTCCGCATCCAACTACTGATAATTGTTAATTGATAATTGTTAATTGATAATTGTTAGTCGAAAATTGATTTCATCTTTTACTAACTTCTTCATCAGCGAATGCATACCAAATTTGACCAAAAGTTTGCTGTCTAAGTTTCCCTTCTCTTTCTCCAGGAAATAATCGGTCAAACTTACGATTGGTATCTCTATTTAAATCTTCAATAGTATAATTACCGAATTCTCCCGCCTGCACTTGTCGCTGCCAATTTTCATAATCTTGTCCGGTATAGCTGCCTAATTTTTGTCTGGTTTGCTTGCTAAGATCGGCTTTTTCTAGCTTATCGAGCAAATCTTGAGCAATGCCGTACCACTTTTTCCTTAAAGCTTCATCTTCCGAACTCCCGGTTAAAGTACGACCGCGAGCTTCTGGATTTTGAGTATAAAATATTTGATTCACTGTACGGTTAAAAAATAATTCTGGTATTCCTAACTGTTGGCGCTGCCGTACAATTTTGCTGATATTGTTTGTTTCCTGCCGGCTTAATCCTCCCTCGGAATTATCATTTCCAGGTAAACTAGGTAATTCAACTGAGGGTAATTGCGGTAAAGAAACAGTTGGAAGAGAAAATGAAGTTACGGCATTAATAAATCCACTAATTACAGCCCAGGTACCTGCAAAAACTAAAACAACAACGCTAGTACTTACCAAACTAACGAAAAAAGGACGCAACCAAATAGGTAAATGGATTGCACCCGCCAAAGCTTGAGTTTTGTTATGAAATTGAGTAGCAACCGCACCCGCACGTTTGCGCCCAGGAGCAACTACGGCTGTATGAATTTTACTAATGTTGGGATTTACAGGTTTAGTAGAAGTTGAAACAGGAGTTGAAATAGGAGTCGAAGACTGTAAATCTTTTAAAATTTCCTGGGCATTTTGGTACCTATCGTTGGGTTTATGAGCAACCATCTTCTTTAACACCGCTTCAAAGTTGGCGCTAACTTTAATTTTCTCTCCCCAACGCCATCTACCTTGATAACTATCGTAAAGTTTCTGCGGCTCCTCTCCGGCAAGTAACACCAAAGCTGTCACCCCTAAAGAATACAAATCGCTACTGTGAAAGGCTTTCCCTTGACGTAATTGTTCTTCGGGTGCATAACCTTTCTTACCTAATAAAGTGCGATTTGCAGGAAGTTTCGTATACCAAAAACCTTGAGAAGCAGGTAATTGTTTGACACCGCCAAAATCAATTAATATTGGTAAATTATCCGTCGTGCGTAAAATCAAATTATCCGGTGAAATATCGCGGTGAACCACATCTTTAGAATGGATGTAATCCAATACTGGTAAAATTTGCGTTAATAAATCAAATACTTCCGATTCGTTAAAACATCGCCCTTCATCAAGACGTTTTTCCAGTAAATCCTGATAATTTTCACCTTCAATATAATCTTGTACCAAAAAGAAAAAATCTTTATTGCGTAACTTTACCTGTAGCGAAAAATGCAAGCGGGGAATTTGCGGATGCTCAAGCTGTTTTAACACGCTGGCTTCCCTTTCAAACAATTCCTTCGCTTTTTGTAAATCTTTATCCTCTTCGACTTGCGGTGCAAACTCCTTCAGCACGCATTTTCGATCGGATTGCTGTATATCTTCCGCCAAATAAGTACGTCCAAACCCTCCTTGCCCAAGTTGACGTACAATTTTATAGCGATCGATAATAACCTCTCCAGATGGAAGAGGCAAAGGTTCGCCGCATATAGTACAAAAGCGGTGATTTGAAGTGTTTTCGTGGTTTCTAGTGCAATAAACCTGCATGATGCCCAAAAGTAAAACGGTTTTTGCTAATAACTACAATGCTGTCAACAGAATTTACGTACAACTTCTCAGAATTGGAAGTAGGGAGTGGGGAGTAGGGAGTAGGGAGTAGGGAGTAAGAGGCGCGGAGTTAGGAGTTAATCAAAAATTATCCGTGGAATCAGTGTAATCCATTTAATCAGTGTTCGGAGTTAGGAGTTTAAGAATTTTAGATTAGCTGATAGGAGATTGTTGAAGTTAAAAGTTATTTACGCTCTAATTTATCAATGCCCAATCCCCAATTCCCTATGCCCATCACTTTATCTAACTGCATATAGTAGTCGGTTTCTCAAGGTACAACAAGCGTTATGAACTACCAAGAACAAAGTAAACGTGCGATAAAGGGATTATATGAATTCTTACATACTCCTCTTGACACTCTATTACAACAACACCTGAATAAAAATCCTGCTGAGGAAATAATCAAGTTATTTCGGGATGTGGCTACAAATGTACCCGCTTATAAAGCTTTTTTGACTCAACATCAAATTAATCCCGATAATATTCATTCATTTGAGGATTTTCAAAAATTACCACCACTTACTAAAGATAATTACCTTAAATGTTATTCTTTAGCTGATTTCTGCCGTGATGGAAAAATAGAAAGCTGCGATATGATAGCGGCTTCATCTGGCTCTACTGGTAAACCTACTTTCTGGTTGCGCTTCTTTACCGATGAGTTAGCCATCGCCACGCGATTTGAACAAATATTTTACGATAGTTTTTTTGCGGATACCAAACCGACTTTAGCAGTAATTTGCTTTGCTTTGGGAACTTGGGTTGGGGGAATGTTCACTACTAATTGCTGTCGCTATCTTTCTAGTAAAGGTTATCCCGTTACCGTCATCTCTCCAGGTACGAATAAAACTGAAATTTTACGGGTAATAGAAGAATTAAGTCCTAATTTTGAGCAAACTGTTTTATTAGGATACCCGCCTTTTCTGAAAGATGTAATTGACACTGCTATTGCTCAAGGTATGAATTTAAAGCCACACAATCTCAAGTTTGTCATGGCTGGAGAAGTATTTAGCGAGGAATGGCGAAATCTAGTTGGGGAAAGAGTTGGTTCCCAAAATCCTTGTTTTGATTTTGCATCGCTTTACGGTACGGCTGATGCGGGAGTTTTAGGAAATGAAACGCCGTTAAGTATCTGCATTCGCCAGTTTTTGGCAGAAAATCCGGAAGCTGCGCGTAATTTATTCGGAGAATCCCGTTTACCAACTTTAGTTCAGTATGACCCATTGAATCGCTTTTTTGAAGTCATACCAAATTCTTCTGATTCTAATCAACAAGGTATTTGCAGAGGTACGTTATTATTTTCTGGAGATAACGGAATTCCCTTGATACGCTACAACATTCTAGATAATGGGGGAATTATTACTTATGATGCAATGCTTCAGTTTCTATCTGAGTGGGGATTTAATCCTGTAGAAACATTATCAAATAAAATATCAAACCAAAGAGGAATTCGTAATTTACCTTTCGTTTTCGTTTTTGGACGTTCTAATTTTACAATTTCCTATTTTGGCGCAAATATCTACCCAGAAAATATCAAAGTTGGTTTAGAACAACCATATATCAGAGATTGGGTAACTGGTAAATTCGTGATGCAAATACAAGAAGATACCGACAAAAATAATTTCTTATCTATAGCTGTAGAATTAGCTCCTACAGTTGAAGCAAGTGAAGAGAAAAAACAAGCTGTAGCGGATTCTATTTTGACTCAACTTAAAAGACTTAATAGCGAATTTGCCAATTATGTTCCCTCAGAATATCAAACACCGCAAGTGACATTGTTACCAATGGGAGAGCCGGAGTATTTTCCTCAAGGTGTCAAGCATCGCTATACGCGGAGTTAGATAGATAGGGAAAAAGTTAGGAATTAGGAGTTAGGAGTTAAGAGTTAAAAAATAATTTTACTAGTTAATCTTCGCTATTCCCAATCCCCTATTCCCTGTTCCCTGTCTTGGAAATTTGCTCCACTTGGGGAAACCCCAAGACCGCAATTTCCGCTATTCCCTATTCCCTTTTCTTACAAATCGGGAGGCAAAATAACGTTATCGATGACGTGAATCACGCCATTGCTGGCTCTGACATCAGGCTGTACTACGGTAGCATCATTTACCTGTACGCCTGAAGCTGGATCGACTTTAACGCTAATGGGACCACCTTCGACGCTTCTGACTTCACCTGATGTCAAATCGGTGGAGAGTACTCTGCCCGGTACTACATGATAAGAAAGAATCTTGACCAATACTTCTTTGTTTTCTGGCTTCAACAAATCTTGTACTGCGTCTTGTGGCAATTTTGCAAATGCTGCATCGCTGGGCGCAAAAACTGTAAAAGGACCATCTCCTTTCAAAGTATCTACCAATCCTGCTGCTTGCAAAGCCTTTGTCAGCATTGTAAACGAAGGATTTGACGACGCTACATCAATGATGTCTCCATCCTCGGCTCCTGCTGATGGGTTAGGTGCTTCTGTTCCTGAACCTGGTGGAGTTACCGGAGGTGCTGTGGGAACTTCCGTTCCTGGTAGTGGAGGTACGGTACCCGGAATTGTAGCAGGTGGCACTGGTGAAGTTGCTGGTGGCAACGGTGCGGGTGCTGGAACAGTTGAGGGTGCATTTCCACAAGCCGCACGGTTGTAGGGACACTCATCTAAAATACTCGGTCTGGGATTGAGCGCTCCACCACCTTGTGCTAATAAAGTTTTATTTGATTTGTCGCTCGCATTTGTACGTATAACAGATAAGTCAGTATTATTAGTACTTACGGTTACTGTTCTATTACCTTTGTAAGCAGCTTCTGTAAAAACACTGGGGTCTTGTTTAAGCGCGTTGTTCGCTTTCACTGGCAATCCTATCAGTAAGCTGATGCCAGTCACTCCCACAATGCCAGTTAATTTGGTCAGCAAATTGCTGTAATATACCTTCATGTCAATTTATCTGGCTCTTATTCCACACTTTACATTAAAGATTTATAGTTGTAAATTTTATAGTCAAATATTACATCGACTATAAAACTTATTTGTGAGGAGTAATCTTCACTGGATGAACTACAACACCCTGTATCCCCTCCGCAAAAGCATTGGAGACTACCTTTCTAATAATATTACCACTTCCATTACAATCAGCATTTATTAATATTCCTGAGTGACTACGAAATAATCCACATTTAACTCTTTTGCCTTTATAAACAGAAAGTTTGCATAAAGCTTCCTAATCAATAAACGAACATTTGGAAAGTTATATAGAAATAAATTATAATTATTGAATTTTCTGCTATCCTAAAATTCTTATTTACTATTCTTTAGTTGGTCAAACAACCTTGATAATAATAGTCGATCCTTATTGTAGCGCAAGCATTTGCGTTTTGCATGCCAATGTTATCTGCTCTGAAAAGCGTTATTAAAAAATAATTAATTATCAAAGTAGAGATGATTTTATTATTCGATGGATTTTAAGAATAGATTTTGTCTAATTATTTGCTTATAAATGGTTCTGCTTAACAATAAATTAATCTGCATAATTTAACTATTTTGAAAATTATCTCTCTACAGACTTAATCCGTAAGTTATAAAGTTTTTCGCTTATAACTTGAAAAGATTATTAACAAAAATAAAGTTGTAGAATTTATAAGTCAATATAGGTCAATAAATTACCAGTAAGCTATTTATGTTAGAACTGTACCAATTTGAACTTTCTCAATACTCAGAAAAGGTGCGTTTGATTCTAGATTATAAAGGTCTGGAATACCGCAAAATAGAGGTAACACCAGGAATCGGACAAGTTGAATTATTTCAAAAAACAGGGCAGCGTCAAGTACCCGTACTCAAAGATGGCAGTAAATATATTGCGGATTCTACTGAGATTGCCAAGTATATAGATGCACAGTATCCCGAACGTCCTTTGATGCCGCAAGATCCCAAAACTCGGGGATTATGCTTAATGATGGAAGAATGGGCAGATGAATCCATTGGTACTAAAGGTAGAAAAGCTTTATTCTCCGCAATTAGTAAAGATCAGTATTTTCGCAAATCCTTGCTACCTAATTCGGCACCAGATGTGTTAAAAACCCTTATAGAAGGAGTTCCTGGTGATGTATTAAAAGTTCTAGGCGTTGGAGTAGGTTACAGTCCCGATGCAGTAAAAGATGCAATGAGGGATTTAAAGCAGGATTTGGAAGCTTTAACCTTAATTTTAGAAAGTAGTCCTTATTTGTTAGGAGATGAACCCTGTTTAGCCGATTTTGCGGTGGCGGGTTTATCTATATTGTTAAAGTTCCCAGATGGCGCTTATTTAGATTTACCAGCAACAGTTAAAGGTAAAGGAGTGCCCGGTTTAGCAGACAATCCGATTTACCAACCATTTTTCGACTGGCGCGATAGACTTTACGTCCAATTCCGCAAACCTATAATCGGCTCAACTATCAACAGCCCTAGTGCGCCGACATCAATACAGATTGATTAAGTAATAGGTAATGGGTAATGGGTAATAGGGCATAGGGCATAGGGCATGGGGCATGGGGCATAGAGAATTGAGCCAAAGGGCATCGAATAAACAATATCTAATAATTCATGATTGTAGGAGACAAAAATTTTGGCTCTCCTATCTGTTCACTTTTCCTCCGTCTAATTATCAATTTATTGATTGATTCTTAGTTGATGATTGATAATTCTCCAATGCCCTATGCCCAATCCCCCATGCCCAATTCCCTATGCCCCATTACCTATTTAATTATTAATTTTTGTTCGTATAACTTATATATATTTTTCGCATAACTTATACAGTACAATTAAAATTCTTTTAAGAAGAATGAATAAAATTATGCGTTGATTATATGAATTCTATTAGCAGACAACCATTAGGTTCGGTTATTCAAGGTTCTTTAACTGGAGGATTGGAAGTTAGACTGCATCCCGATATTTTGGTTGAAGATATGCGGGTGGGTAAGTTTCTGGTTGTTCAAGGGGTGCGATCGCGATTTTTCTGTATGCTGACGGATGTGGCATTAGGAATCGCCAATCAAAGGATTGTAGCTTATCCGCCTAGTTGGGAAGATACTTTTATGCGCGATATTTTGGCGGGAAGCGGTACTTACGGTACTATCAATCTGTCGCCGATGTTGATGTTTACTCCTGAATCCAACGAATCTGGGGATGTAAATGGTAAGTCTGCATTGAAAGAGGCTGTGAATACCAGTTTGGCTTCGTTTCAAGCACAAACTAGCACTACGATGGAATTGATGCCGGTTAAAACTATTCCGACTCATTTTAGCCAAGTTTACGAAGCTTCCCAAGATGACTTTCGCCGCGTATTTGGTTGGGAAGACGATCCACAAAGGAAGAATTTTTCTATTGGCAAACCTTTGGATATGGATGTACCCGTCTGCATTGATTTGAATAAGTTTGTGGAAAGAAGTAATGGCGTTTTTGGTAAATCTGGTACTGGTAAATCTTTTTTGACGCGCTTGCTTTTAGCTGGGACAATTAAGAAAAATGCTGCGGTAAATTTAATTTTTGATATGCACTCGGAATACGGGTGGGAAGCGGTTTCCGAAGGCAAGAATTTGAGTACCGTTAAAGGTTTAAAGCAATTATTTCCCAGTCAAATAGAAGTTTACACTCTCGATCCGGAATCTACGAAACGTCGTGGAGTGCCTCACGCTCAAGACCTTTATTTAAGTTACGACCAAATTGAAGTAGAAGATATTAAGTTATGTTCTCGTGAATTAGGGTTAAGCGATGCGAGTATTGATAATGCCAATATTCTTCATGCCGAATTTGGTAAATCTTGGATTGTTCAACTATTGAACATGACAAACGAAGAAATCAAAATGTTTTGCGAGGAAAAGCGGGGACACCAAGGTTCAATTACTGCACTACAGCGCAAACTGTTTCGGATGGACAACATGAAGTATATGCGTGCTGCTTGCCCGCACAACTATATCACTCAAATCATGCGTTCCCTTGAAGTCGGGAAAAACGTTGTTGTAGAATTCGGTTCTCAATCGGATATGCTTTCTTATATGTTGGTGACAAACATGATTACGAGGCGCATTCACCAACAATATGTTCGTAAAGCAGAAAAGTTTCTCCAAACCAAAAATCCCCTCGATAAACCATTACAGTTAATGATTACAATTGAGGAAGCACACCGTTTCCTTGATTCAGCGATAGTACAAAGTACAATTTTTGGTACTATTGCTCGCGAAATGCGGAAATATTTCGTAACTTTATTAGTAGTAGACCAAAGACCTTCAGGGATAGATAATGAAGTTATGTCCCAAGTTGGTACTCGCATCACCGCCTTACTCAACGACGAAAAAGACATCGACGCGATTTTCACAGGGGTTTCCGGTGCCGGAGGCTTAAAATCGGTATTAGCGAAATTAGATTCCAAACAGCAAGCATTAATTTTAGGTCACGCCGTCCCCATGCCAGTAGTTGTGCGTACTCGTCCTTACGATGCTGTATTTTACCAAGAAATTGGCGACCCCGATTGGGAAAGCAAGCCAGACGAAGAAGTATTTGCAGCAGCCGAATTAGCAAAAGCAGATTTAGGGTTTTAGTCAGTTAACAGTGAACAGTGAACAGTTACCAATTACCAATTACCAATTATCAATTACCAATTCCTAACTCCTAACTCCTAACTCCTAACTCCTAACTCCCTACTCCCTACTCCCTACTC
>CAYMZW010000069.1:0-21049 GCA_964395005.1 uncultured Rivularia sp. | reverse complement strand
AAAAGTTTTTTCACCGTCGCTATAAGCCTTACCCATCAATGCTTTTAAGCGATAAAGAAATTTTCCTTGATGGCACTTTTCGGTAACATTTCCCCTTCGAGGGTCGGAAATTTCCTTTTAAGTGAATCAGAAGTAGTCTCTCAACAAAGATTATTTACTTGGAAGGGTAGAAAAAGTCTCCTCTACGTTTCAAGTTTGAGCAACAATGGTTAATGCATTGTTGACTAAAGGGAGAATAACTGTGAATTTTCAATCAGCGATCGCGGTTTTAAATGAATTTTGGAGCAGCCAAGGTTGTTTAATTGCTCAAGCCTATGATGTAGAGAAGGGAGCGGGAACTAAGAATCCCCATACTTTTTTAAGGGCTTTAGGACCAGAACCTTGGGCTGTGGCTTACGTGGAACCTTGTCGTCGTCCTACTGATGGGCGTTATGGAGAAAACCCGAACCGTTTTCAATACTATTATCAGTACCAAGTTCTGATAAAACCTTCACCTGACAATATCCAAGAAATTTATTTGGATTCGTTGAAGGCTTTAGGTATTCGTCCAGAAGAACACGATATAAGATTTGTGGAAGATAACTGGGAAGATGCAACCGTAGGTGCTTGGGGTACTGGTTGGGAAGTTTGGCTCGATGGGATGGAAGTTACTCAGTTCACCTACTTCCAGCAATGCGGAGGAATTGATTGTCGTCCAGTGTCAATTGAAATGACTTATGGTTTGGAACGATTGGTAATGTATCTCCAAGAAGTGGAAGCAATTACCAAAATTGATTGGACTGACAATATCAAATATGGAGATGTTCACCTCCAGGGTGAGATTGAGCAGTGTACCTATAATTTTGAAGCTTCAAATCCTCAGATGCTGCTGACACTATTTAATATGTATGAGGAAGAAGCCAAGCAATTAACCCAGAAAGGTTTAGTTTTACCAAGCTTGGACTATATTATGAAGTGTTCTCATACTTTTAACTTGCTTGACGCACGAGGTGTGATTGCTGTCACCGAAAGGACTCGCTACATTGGCAGAATTAGAAGTTTGGCAAGGAAGGTAGCACAGCTTTATGTAGAGCAGCGAGAAAAGTTAGGTTTTCCGTTGTTGAAAAAAGTAGCTGTGTGAAGCAATATTGATTCTGCAACGTCAAAAAATCAAACATTTTCAGTCATATATATATAGTGTCCCGCTAATCTTACTAAACAAGCGGGATATTTTATTGAGTTACCTGGCGACTGTAAGTCACGGCTACACAAACTAAACCTGCCTCCGCAGGTTATGAAGACAGGAATTTCAGATGTTATATCTCAATATTGCTCATGGCACAAAGAAAACATCATGTTTGACTTTTCCTGTGAGGGATTAATAGTGCTATAAATTGCTCAATCCTCTGCAATAATTCTAATGTTGCGGATATGCGAACTTATTCAGAAAATGACTAATTTGATTGAAATACTAAAACCTATTGCTAATTGGTTTGCGTCTTTGGGTGTTCCCGAACCAATAGTACATTGGGGACATCCGGCTATGATGGCGATTGTAATTTTTGTAATGGGTACCTTTGTAGGATTCACTGGTTGGCGATGCTCCAGCAGGGAGCCGCCTTCGGCTAACGCGAATTACAGAAAACAAAGAAGTTGCCGTTGAAAGTCGTAGCGGCCATCGTAAACTAGCACCGTGGATGTTTTTATTTATGATGCTGGGTGCTATTGGTGGAGTTTTATCGTTGGTAATGCAAGATAAACCGATTTTAGAAAGCTCTCATTTCTGGACTGGCTCGATTATATTGATACTGCTAGGAATAAATGCCACAATCTCTTTAACAAAATTTGGAGGGAATAAGCCCGGATTGCGAGCGCTTCATGCTTATTTAGGTAGCACTGCACTTTGTGTAATGGTTTTGCACGCTGTACTTGGGTTTAGATTAGGTACGTCAATATAACTTAACCCACTAAGCACAATTTTTACTATTTTTTGCTCTTTCTTATGTAAGGAAGGGATACAATTTTATACTTATAGGACTTACGCAGCGATAACGGTGCAGGAGCGTGTTCGAGAAATTCTAGATTCCCCCCTGAGCCGCACGCTCTCGCGTGAACGGGTAAGGCGTTCCGCCTCGCTCCGCTAACGCTACTTCCCTCGTACTGCGGCTCGGGACGACCCACGGGAGTAGACTCACCAACCCCCCTTAAAAAGAGGGGCTTGCGTAAGTCCTAACTTATTTATACTTATTATTTTTCAAAGCTTAATGATTCAAGCTCCTGGTTTAATTATTTGTCTTGGCTATATTCTAGGGTTGCTACTAAGTGCAAGTCTTTGGGGCGGAATGTTGGTATTGTTTTTAAGTGTAGTAATAGCCGTTCTGCTTCAAAGACAGCGTATTGCTTTTAAGAAACTAGCTTTACATAAAACAAAACCTCAAATTGCTAAGAAAGCCGCACATAATTTACGAACTACTCCTCATCCAAGAATATTGCTTGTTGCTGGTTTGATAGGATTGCTAGCAACATTTTATTTTCAAATGCGGGTTCCGCAACCAGAAGCTAAAGATATTAGTAATTTTGTTCCCGTTGGAAACAGCAAGAATCAAGAGCAACTGGTTATAGTCAGAGGTGATGTAGCAAGCATACCCCGCTTAACTCGTTCGGGAAAGGGGCAATTTTGGTTGAAGGCAACTCAACTTTCTAAAGTAACTAATAAAAGTGAAGAAGGTAATAGCAAAGGAGTTAGTGGAAAGTTATATGTAACCGTACCTATCTTAAAATCCACTGGTTTATACCCAAATCAACAGGTTGACGTTACTGGAGTTTTATATAAACCTAATAACGCATTAAACCCTGGGGGTTTTGACTTCAAAGACTATCTGCAAAAACAAGGTGCTTTTGCTGGCTTAAATGGAAGACAATTAAAAGATTTTGATGAAGAATATGAATGGGGATGGTGGAAGTTACGACAGAAAATAATCAAGTCGCAAGTTCGTTGGCTGGGTGTTCCCGAAGGTCCGCTTGTAAGTGCTATGGTTTTAGGAAGTAAAGCTGTTGATCTACCGTATTCTACTCGGGATTTATTTGTACAAGCGGGATTAGCTCATTCTATAGCTGCTTCAGGATTTCATGTTTCGTTAATTTTAGGTTTAGTTTTAGGTTTCACAAAGCGTTTTACTCGAAAAACTCAATTTATCAGTGGTTGCTTGGCATTAATATTCTTTCTAAGCTTAACTGGTTTTCAGCCTTCAGTTCTTAGAGCAGCGATTATGGGATTTGCTGCTTTAATTGCTATCGGATTGAAACGAAAAGTAAAACAGTTGGGTTCATTGATAATTGCTGCGACTCTACTATTATTATTTAATCCTCTGTGGATTTGGGATTTAGGATTTCAACTGAGTTTTTTAGCTACTTTGGGGTTAATTCTCACAGTACCTGCAATTACAAAACGTTTGGCATGGCTACCACCAACTATTGCATCTTTAATTGCGGTTCCCATTGCTGCTACGATTTGGACTTTACCTTTGCAGCTTTATGTATTTGGTGTCGTACCATCTTACGGTATTTTACTAAATATTATTGTTACACCTTTAATTTCTGTAATCAGTATTGGTGGAATTATTAGTGCAGTAGCAGCTTTAATCTTGCCTTTTGCTGGAAGCTTTTCGGCTAGCGTTTTGCATTATCCAACCAATTTATTAATTAAGGTAGTAGAATTTTTTAGCAATTTACCAGGAAACTCAGTTTCAGTTGGTAGTATAGCGATTTGGCAAGTAATTCCGATCTACGCACTGCTTTTTTGTACTTGGCAGATACGTTGGTGGCAAAAACGTTGGTTTATTGCAGCTTTAATATCTATTGGTTTAGTATTGATTCCTGCGTGGTATTACTCTAATAGTTTATTTCGCGTTACTCTTTTGGCTGGAGGCAGAGAGCCTGTTGTAGTAATTCAAGATAAAGGAAAAATTACGGTAATTAATACCGCTGATGAAGACATCGCAAACTATACGATAGTACCGTTTTTGCAACGGCAAGGTGTAAACAATATTGATTGGGCGATCGCTACAGATTTCCGAAACGATGGTAGCAATGGCTGGCTGGAAATAATACAGCGTTTAGCAATAAAAGCTTTCTATGACTACTCTCCGAGTCCGAATCACGCTTTAACTCAAAAAGCAATTCAAACACAAGTACTTGAAGATAAAGGAATATACCAAGTTTTAACTTTAGGTCAAACGCTTAATACTAGTTCGGCAGCCATACGACTAATTAATAACCAATTGCCCATAATGCAGATGCAAATAGGCGATCGATCCTGGTTGTTTGTAGGAAATCGCAAACCCGAAGAACTTCGTAAGCTAATCAAAAGTTCAGCAATACCGCTTCCACAAGTCCTTTGGTGTCCAACCGAATCCTTGAAAGAACTAGTTCCGGCTCTAAAACCTCAAGTAGCGATCGCACCTAATGCGAACCTTGACACTAGGGATTTATCAGTACTTAATCAAAGTAAAACCCAACTATTATTTACAGGAAAAGATGGTGCAATTCAATGGACACCCCAGCGACAATTTGAAACGTTTGTTGGGAATACAGAAGATATCACTTCATTGCTATGACATTGTGCTTGATTCTAATTTATTGATAAATTCAACTAAGATATGATATTTTATCTAAGTTAGGGATAATATGCCCTTTGGAGAGGTGGCAGAGCGGTTGAATGCGGCGCACTCGAAATGCGTTATGCCTTTACGGGTATCGGGGGTTCGAATCCCCCCCTCTCCGTTTAATTAGATTTTAGTTTAGTACAATTTAAAGTTTTGCACCTGTTTCAGAAAGCAGGTTTCTTTTTAGCAAACCATAAATTGTTCTTTGTAATACTACTAAGAAGCCTGGTTTCTTTAAGCTTGTTAAGAATGCTACAAGAGGTTGGTTTGAATTGGATTAGTTAGATAGAAAATAGTTTTACCCAAATTTGAAGATAAATATCATCCTCAGAAGAGGATTAATGGGTATTTAAAGTGAATTATTACTTAAAGTTTACGTTGCATAAACATTAAAATGAAGAGCATTTGTCCGTAATTAACGTTTAAGGAACTGATTTAGTCTAAGTAGCAATCAGTTTTTAAGCAAATTATGCAGGCTGCTGCTCAATTAATATTTTTAGGGTAAATCGCTTTTCGGGATACTTTCATATTTACACGCGGACATACTATAAGCAGCAAAATATACCTGTATGCAGGTTGTACGGTATGTAATTATTTTGCATCCACTTAAGTTACTTAGGTAGCATCTGGTAAGCTATTTATATACATAATAAAACCATATAGCATTAGTTATTATACTTAGGTCTATTGTTTTAAAGTATAAAAACTGTCATACTTACTGAGCCGTTATATGAAGCACTTAGCTAAATTAAAGTCATAATATGAGGAGTTGAAATATGTTGAATCAGAAGCTGAAGGCATCGCTTTCAGTCGGCTTTGTCGGTTGTTGTTTTGCAGTTGGTTTTGGCGTAAGTTTGCTGAATAGGTTTCAGGCGCAAAAATTACAACAGAATGAAACTTTAGTAAAAACAGCAACAGCATCTTTAGAATCCAGAGAAAAAGGAATTTCAACGACTAAAAAGCAAAATGCTGCAAAGTCGATTACGATCAAAGCCGTTGGGGATGTTATCCCAGGTACAAACTATCCGAATTACAGGCTTCCGAGCGATCGCAATCAGCTAATACCATTGGAAGTAAGAAGTTATTTAAGTGAAGCTGATGTTTTATTCGGTAACTTTGAAACTACCTTAACTAACCACCGTTATTCTGCAAAAGATGTTAGTAGAGGGCAGGTGTTTGCTTTTCGCTCTCCACCAGAATATGCCAAGTTGTTTTCTGATGTAGGATTTGATGTATTTAACATAGCTAACAATCATGCAAGAGATTTTGGTATGGTGGGTTTCAATGACACTATGAAAAATCTCAAAAATGTTGGTATTGAAACATTAGGTCATAAAAATCAAATTCTCTTTTTAGAAAAAAATAATAATAAGATTGCAATGATAGGGTTTGCTCCCTATCAATTTTATAATTCAGTTCACGATTTAGAAGCAGCTAAAGAACTTGTAAGAAAAGCTCAAAAAGAAGCCGATATAGTAATCGTGTCTATGCACGTAGGTGCTGAAGGTACTGGCGCACTCCATACCAAAAACAAAACAGAATATTTCTATGGAGAAAATCGAGGAAATTCGGTTAAATTTGCTCGCACAATGATTGAAGAAGGAGCAGATTTGGTACTTGGGCACGGACCTCATGTACCAAGAGCAATGGAAATGTACAAAGGAAAACTGATTGCTTATTCTTTAGGAAACTTTTTAGGATATCGGACTTTATCAAGTGTTGCACAAGCCGGTTACTCAATGATATTAGAAGTTCAAATGAGTCCTAAAGGAACTGTAGAAAAAGCAAAAATTATTCCGGTGCGAATGAATGGACAAGGAATTCCTTACATTGACCAGAATTTTAAAACTGTGCAACTAGTTCGTTATTTAAATAAATCGGATTTTCCTAACTCTACAGTCAAGATTAATAACAAAGGAGAATTGCTACTTGCAGAGCAATAAACAATTACCAATAATCAATGAACAGTTATCAATTATCATTGTTCATTGATTTACAGTTTGCAAAGCTTCTTTATTCAAAACTTGATTTAATTTACCGCTGCGATAACCTTCTAAGTCTAAAGTTACATAAATAAAACCAAATTCCTGAAAAGCAGAAACTACTGATTTTAAATCTATATTTACGACAAAATCCTGAATCTTTTCTGGTGGCAATTCTATACGTGCTGTATCACCTTCCGAACGAACTCGTAAGTTATTCCACCCAAGTTTACGTAAATATATTTCTGCTCTTCCTACTCGCTGTAATTTAGTTACAGTAATTTCTTCACCGTAAGGAAAACGAGAACTAAGGCAAGGTTGTGCGGGTTTATCCCACCAAGATAAACCTAAATGTTGAGAAATTTGACGAACTTCTGCTTTACTTACACTAACTTCTGCTAAAGGCGATCGCGCACCTCTTTCTTTTGCAGCTTGAATGCCGGGGCGATAATCGTGTAAATCATCTGCATTCACCCCATCAATGACGTAAGGATAACCCAATTTATTTGCTAAGGGTTTGAGCGTATCGTGTAACTCGCTTTTACAAAAATAGCAGCGATTAATTGGATTAGAAGTGTAATTGGGATTTTCCATCTCATGGGTTTCTACAACCTGATGGCGAATCCCGATTGTTGCGGCTTGAATTTTGGCATCTTCTAATTCTTCAGGCAATAAGCTTGGTGACATCGCAGTTACTGCCAAAGCCTTATTGCCTAAAACATCATAAGCAATCTTTGCAACCAAAGTACTGTCAACACCACCCGAATAAGCAATTATTGCTTGTTCCATTTCTTGAAATAAAGCTTTTAACTGCTCTAGTTTTTCTAAATAAATCATTTCTCAATCCAGATGCAAAAATTTATTCGTTGATTACTCTATTTTAAAAGGGAGATCGAGCAAGTGAATCAAAAACTAGTTCGTCAAGAAGCTGTAACGTATCGAGATAAAGTTTGTGCTAAAAGCGGTAAATCAATCGGTTTACAAATATAATCGTTGAATCCTGCCGCCAGACAAGTGTCGCGATCGCCTTTCATTGCCATTGCTGTTTGAGCAATAATACAAGTGTTGGAATATTGCGGATTGTCTCGAAGCTGTTTGACTAATGTAATACCGTTGGCATCTGGTAAAACAATATCTATTAAGATAGCGGAATAATCTTGTTTGTTTAAGGCATCCCACATTTGGGAGGCGCTTGTTACCCAACTAAGTTGATATCCCAATCTTTCCAAATAAGTTTCGATCAACTCAGCATTAGGTGCATCGTCTTCTACTAACAAAATACTATTAGCATCTTTTAAGCTAATTGAAGCGTTGTCATTTCTATAGGGCTGAGTTTGACGTTTTTCTACTGCTGAGCTTTCCTGTTCGGCATCAGAATTTTGTTGTACGGGAATTACTATAGTAAAACGCGAACCCTTATCTAAAACTGAATCTACTTCAACCCAACCACCGTGGATTTGTACAAGTTTACGAGTTACCGTCAAACCCAAACCCGTGCCTTCTTCACCATTGACGTATCTCTCGTTAAAAATTTGAAAATATGGCTGAAAAAGTTCGCTTTGATGTTCTTGACTAATGCCAATTCCAGTATCCCACACTGTAAAATACATCAAATCATCTTGGGATTTAACTTCTAAACCTACTGTTCCTGCTTTAGTGAACTTTATGGCGTTAAAAAGTAAATTTAAAAGTATCTGCTTGAGCCGTAAAGGATCGGCTACCATATTCTGAATATTAGAATCTATATCAAGCCGCATTTGCAAGCCTTTATTAGCAGCTTTCTCTTTTACTAATGCTAAAACATTACGACACAGTTTTCGTACATCAAGTGTTTCCCAATTAACTTCTAATTGATTAGCTTCAATTTTAGACAAGTCAAGAATGTCGTTAATTAAAGCCAACAGATGTTTACCGCTCGATTGAATAATGTTCAAATATTCATGATGCCGCTGCTTGGAAGGATCGTAACCTTGAGCTAATAGCAAATGGGTGAAACCAATAATTGAACTTAAGGGAGTGCGGATTTCATGACTTGTATTCGCTAAAAATTGGTTTTTTAGTTGATTTGTACGCTGTAATTCCTGGTTCAGACTATTAAAGTGTAAACGTTCTTGCTGTAACGACTCAATTTGTTCGAGTTGGCTTAAAGCTGTTGTACACATTGCAGCAGCCTTCGACATCAATTGCGGTAATTTTTCTATTAAATTTACACCTGAAGAGGAATCTGTAGAAGAATTTACTGAAGTAATCAACCAACCAACAGTTCCTAAAGACTCATTAGCTATACGCCAAGCTGCTTGAGGCTGTTGGTTTTCTAATTGCTGCAAATCCTCAAAATTTATTTCATTTTTCAATTTCAACCGCAGCTTTTTACCTTTCCTTACCATTACAGTTAAGGGTGAAGATTGTGAGTGAGCGGTTGGATGAGAAGAACGATCCGAAACACAGCAGATTTTATAAACTGTTTCCTCTGGTTGAACAACGGCGATAGACACTACTGCTGGCGCGGCAAACGCTACGACATTAGAATCTAATACAGCATTAAGTTCGTTAACTACTGTTTGAAAGATTTCTATTTTTGTAATAGTTGTCTGAGTGTTTTGTCGATCTTTCGTTTTTTTGGAAGCTTGTTCAAAGGACAAAGCTAAAGTCAGACAATGGTTGAGCTGACTTTGCAGTTGATTCACACTGCGTTCCAGCCACAATTCGGCTCGAAGTTGCTCGATTGTTGTCAAAACTGTTAATGAATTGGCATCTAGTTGTGAGTTTTGCTCTGGTAAGCTTGAATACTGCTGCATGGTCAACTCGACCGTTAAATAATTTTAATCGCTTTTTAAAGAGCGCCAAATAAATTTGAGTATATTAGCGCACAATCCTTTCTATATATATAAACTAAAACTTCTAGTGTCAAATGTCACGCCAAAATTATAGCCTATTGTATTTTAATCATAAGGTCATTTATTTTCACTGCCTTTAAAGCGTACTTAAATCGAATTTTTCAATTGACATGGTTCAAAAGATGACGGTAATAGACTTGAGCATAATGTAAATCGATATGTATTAACTGTTGCAGTAAGTAAACTTCGTATCAGTTGAAATTTTAACGTAGTATGTTTTGTAAGAAACATAAAGTGAGCGTTTTGAGTTATAAAAAACGGCAAACCAGGAACGCAGTATAATAGGCATTTTATATATTTAAGTACGTAAATTATGTTACTTTTAATCTATTTTTTCTACGAGTACTTAATATTTTTTTGAAACAATTTTTAAAAGTGGAGCTTTACGTGAGCAGGTTGACGTTGTAAATAGTAATGCTCAAATAGGGTTGGAAGGAATAGGAATAAGGCTTTGCAAGAAATTTACATTCTGTAACATAGCTTGTGCCGATTTTTGCTGATTTACGTAAAATCTAATAAATAATTTAAAATACTTAATTTATTTGAAAATAATCAATGTTTTGAGGTATCATCCCCCTTCGGACTTGATAAGTTTAATTCTAATTTGATGTTCATACAAATGCAGAAGTGTTGCTCGTTGTTCCTTGAAGCTAGTTTCAAAGAAGAACTCACGAGCAACACATTTAGATAAAAGTTGAAAGAAAAAATTACAGATGCTAGGTGCGATTATTTACTAACCTAAATATCTCTACTTACTAGATTAAAGTCATATCTTTTACACTTGTTTTTTATATAGTGCATTGGGATTGACTTCGGGTAACTTCCAACTTTAATCTCATAATATCTGCTTCACGCGCTTGATTCAGATGCTGAACCCCAAAAGCTTTGCTGCAATTTAAGGATTAATAATGTGAAAATAAATTGCTGCGACTAATACATTACCAGCCAGCAGAATAATGCTGATTAAAGTGCGGTAAGGGAAAGGAGCTTTAGCATCTGTCTGAGCAACATCTACACCTACTTTAGCCATAATCGTTTCTCCAAATTTAAGGACTTCTTAACAAATACCAAATACTTGTCGTTTTTCGTGGAATTTGTTAGAAAGATTTTCATAAAACCATAAAAAGCTCCAATCTATTGGATTTTCATTTTGGGATAAATCCTTACGATAGTTGACTATCAAACATCTGCATGATACGAACTACGAACTAAAGGACCAGAACGAACGTGAGAGAATCCTAAATTACGTGCAATTGTGCCTAATTGATCAAATTCTTCTGGTGTCCAATATTTTTGTACGGGTAGATGCTCTAATGAAGGGCGCATATATTGACCGATTGTCAGGCGATCGCACTCTACGTTGCGTAAATCTTTCATAGTTTCGATCACTTCTTCGACTGTTTCACCATGTCCCAACATCAAGCCCGATTTGGTGGGAATGGTAGAGTCTATTTGTTTAACTAATTGCAGTACTTGTAAGGAACGATTATATTTTGCCCCTCGACGCACGGGACCTTGTAAGCGTCTTACGGTTTCAATATTATGGTTATAGCAAGCTGGTTTTGCTAAAGTAATTATTTGAATCGGTTCTGTTTTTCCATAAAAATCTGGTGTAAGCACTTCGATTTTAGTTTCTGGATTTAATTGACGAATGGTTTCCATTGTCTTCACGAAACAACTTGCACCACCATCTGATAGATCGTCGCGGGCTACAGAAGTTAAAACTACATAGCGCAATCCCAAAAGCTGTATCGATTGTGCTACCTTTTGTGGTTCTTCTGGATCTAAAGGCATTGGCGCATGACCTTTATCTACTTGGCAAAAAGCACAGGATCTAGTGCAAGTAGGTCCCATTAACAGAAAGCTTGCGGTTTTTTGTGAATAGCACTCCCCACGATTGGGGCAGCGCCCTTCTTCACAGATGGTATGGATCTGGCGCTGCTTAATAATGCGTTGAACCGTTGAGAGTTCGCTGGCTTTACCAATCCCAGGACGCAACCAAGCTGGCATTGCCGTAATTTCTGGTTTAATAGAAGTTTGCTTTGAGGAAGTCATAAAGGTGTGTTATTTATATGTATGTTTACAGGTTCGGTAGATTAAGTTAAACATACAACGAACTGCTATTTTTACCGTAACTTAACAAATAGCTTCAGAAACGCATTTTGAAAGGAATACATTTTAAAGAAAAAGCCAATATGCCTTCGGTGCGTAAGTCTTAATACTGAGATTTATCAAAAAAATACAGATGATACAAGTGATTTTGATTTAATTTCTCAGTATGTGGTTAATCTTCGCAAACCAATTAATTTCTTGTAAATGCTTCAAAGCTTGGAAATAAAGAGAAAAAAGCTTTTGATTTAGCAATATACCTACGTTAGTAACAGCTTTGTTTTTATGTTGCATATAACACCTATAGAAACGCTATTTTCTCGGAAATTACCCTCCCCCGATTGAAATATATTTTGGATATAGTGGGATAACTCTAGTATGCAGCTATGGGCGATAACGCCATTTAAACCTAAATTATCTTTTAGAGCGAGACATTGTGGCAAATAATAAAATTTTAGTTATTGATGACACTACCGTGGTTAGAGTGAAAGTACGGGAAATGTTACCTCCGGGTAACTTTCAAGTGCTAGAAGCGAAAGATGGCTTAGAAGGACTTAAATTAATCCAGAAGGAAAAATTTAGTTTGATTATGCTGGATTTCTTGTTACCAAAAATGAGTGGTTGGGAAGTTTATCAGCAAATTCAGGCACAGCCAGATTTAAGAAAAACTCCTTTAGTTGTAATGTCAGGACGTAAAGAGGAAGTTACGGAAAAAATTTCCGAACCATTTGAACATTTTGAATTTCTTAACAAGCCTTTCGACCAAAAACAGCTTATTAGTTCAATAAAAGCGGCAATGGCTAAGGCTAAACAACCTCGAATCCAGCCTGCTACTGTAACAGCTGCTCATAAAAATGGAAGTAACGTTACCAATGGAACCAATGGTACTAATGGTACTAATGGAACTATGAGTGCCGAATTTTCTAATTCTGCGGCAGAAGTAGAAGCACTCAATCAAAAAATGGCGAAAATGCAGTCAGAGATTGACGGCTTGAAAAAACAATTGACACAGGTTGTTGCTTATATTAAACAAAAGATGAAATAACTTTCTTCGTCAAACTACAACTTAAGCTCAAATTGTTTTTAAAGCCTGGATATACGGGCTTTTTTTATTGGTTTAAAATTTATAATTTAACTGAGTAATTATACTGGATAACTACTTACTGCAAAGTCAATTTGAGCAAAATTTACGCATATTTACTAATACGATATTAAAAATAAGTATTTTTAACGGTTAGTATGTTTGTTAGGTTATCAAGTCGGTCATTACTAGAAATTTTTCTGCTTATTTTGATACAGTTGCCAGCTTAATGGGAACAATACAACTAACAAGTGTTAGTAAAAAAAATAGCAGCAATGGTTTTATCATCAAATTTAATTACGATTTCCGGTTATCGCGTAATTGAGCAAATTCACCAAAGTAACCAAACGTTAGTTTACAGAGGAGTCAGAGAAAAAGATAGCAAACCTGTAGTCATAAAACTGATGCGAAAAGAGTATCCTACTTCCCGAGAAATTGCTCAGTTTCGCAACCAATATTTACTTAGTAAGGATTTAAATACACCTAGTATTGTCAAATCCTATAGCTTAGAAAATTACAATAAAAGCTATGCCCTCATAATGGAAGACTTCGGGGGAATTGCATTAAGTAATGAAATAAAATGGTGGACTTTTGATGGAATACGTCAGAGTTCTAATTTTATGAATTATTTTCTAGATATTTCTATAAAAATAGTATCTGCTATTAATGAGTTACATCGTCATCAGATAATTCATAAAGATATTAAACCAGATAATATTTTAATTAACCCTAAGACTAAAGAAATCAAAATAACAGATTTTAGTATTTCTACAATTTTACCTAGAGAAATCCAATTTTTTACTAATACTAACGTTTTAGAAGGAACGCTTGCTTATATTTCTCCCGAACAAACTGGAAGAATGAATAGAGGCATTGACTACCGAACGGATTATTATTCTTTAGGAGTAACTTTGTTTGAATTGCTAACCGGAGAGTTACCTTTCAATAATAACAACCCATTAGAATTAATTTACGCTCATATTTCTCAACAGCCACCAGTTAATAAAATTATTGACTATAATATCCCTTCGATTGTATCAGACATAATTTGTAAATTGATGGCAAAAAATGCAGAAGATCGTTATCAAAGTACTTTCGGATTAAAATACGATCTAGAATTATGCTTGCAGCAACTGCGAAAAAATAAAAAGATAGAGTCTTTTGAGTTAGCAACTAAGGATATCTCTGACCATTTTTTAATCCCTGATAAACTCTACGGCCGAGAAGTAGAAATTCAAGAATTACTTGCTGCTTTTGATAGAGTAATCAATCCCGTTCGACATAACTTTATAAAAGAAAATGAACTACGTAAAGGTGTGGAAATAGTTTTTGTCAAAGGCTATTCCGGAATGGGAAAGACTGTAGTTATAGATGAAATTCACAAACCCGTTCTTAGAGAAAAAGGTTATTTTATTAAAGGAAAATTTAACCAGTTGCAAAGAGATATTCCTTTTTCTGGATGGGTACAGGCTATAAGCAATTTAATAGATCAATTATTGAGTGAAAGCGATACGCAAATCAAGCAATGGAAAACCAATATTCTTTCCAGTTTAGGCAATCAAGCTCAAGTAATGGTTGATTTAATTCCTAAATTAGAACTTATTATTGGAACACAACCTAAAGCCGCAGAATTATCTGGTACTGCTGCCCAGAATAGACTAAAGTTTTTATTCCATAAATTCATTAAAATCTTTGCAATTAGAAAGCATCCTTTAGTAATATTTTTAGATGATTTGCAATGGGCAGATGCGGCTTCTTTAAATTTTGTGAAATTATTGATGAGTGAAAACACTACAGTAAATAGTCCACAAATATTACATGAACAACCGGGGATTCAGAGATCCGATTTTAATAGAGTAAATATAAATGATAATGATGATGCTCTATTACTAATTGGTTCTTATCGAGATAACGAAGTTGATATTACACATTCGCTTAATTTAACTATAAAAGAAATCCAAAAAGAAAATGTCAATATTAGCACTATAAAATTAGAACCTTTGCATCAAGGTGATTTAAGTTTATTGATTGCGGATACTCTTAAGTGCGAACTAGATAGCGTTATTTCATTAACTCAAGTAGTATTTGCTAAAACGAAAGGTAATCCATTCTTCATTCATCAGTTTATTCGGACTTTATATAAAGATAAAGCTATCAAGTTTAATTATGAAAATGGGCACTGGGAATGCGATGTTGCAAATGTAAGAAAATTAGCTCTTACAGATGATGTTGTAGAATTCATGGCGCTTCAAATAAAAAAGCTGCCAACCTGCAATCAAAAACTACTAAAATTCGCCGCCTGTATTGGCAGTAAATTTGACTTAAAAACTCTTGCTGCAATTAACGATAAATCTGCTGAAGATACTATCACAGAATTATGGGAATCCGTATTACAAGGGTTAGTTTTACCTGTAGGGCAAGATTCATTTTTATCAAGAAACGACGATCAAATAGCAGCATTAATAACTGATAGTGACGAAAAAAAACAATCAACTTCAAGTCATCGTAGAACTAGTCATTTTAAATTTATACATGACAGGGTTCAACAAGCTGCTTATTTTATGATACCTGAATCCGAAAAGCAGCAAATTCATTTAGAGCTAGGTAAAAGACTATTAGAAAAAAAATCTGCTGAA
The DNA here is from genome assembly GCA_964395005.1 of uncultured Rivularia sp. Taxonomy (GTDB): domain Bacteria; phylum Cyanobacteriota; class Cyanobacteriia; order Cyanobacteriales; family Nostocaceae; genus Rivularia. The sequence continues at coordinate 5,701 of CAYMZW010000069.1, read as the reverse complement.
TCTGAGCACAATAATATTTTTGAGACTGTCAATCAGTTTAATAAAGCTTTAGCATTAATTACCGTACAGCAAGAGCGCTATAAATTAGCGAAAATGAACTTACTTGCAGGGGAAAAAGCTATTTCATCAACTGCTTATCAAGAAGCATTCAAATATTTAACTACCGGAATACAACTACTTAGCTCAGATAGTTGGGAGACGGAATATGAGTTAACTTTAGGTTTAAATGAAACACTTGCAGAAGTTACATACTTAATAGGTGATTTTCAGGCTTCGGAAGACTTTGTAGAAATAGTATTAGCACAAGCTAAAACGGTATTAGAAAAAATTAAAGTTTATGAAATTAGAATTCAAGCTTATGGAGCACAAGGTAAAGCAATAGAAGCGGTTAATACAGCACTTAATGTTCTCAGACAGTTAAGAATAGTATTTCCTGAGAATCCGACTCAATTTGATGTTGAACAAGCTATGGCACAAACAGCATCAAATCTTGCAGGAAGGGAAATAGAGGAATTAGCGGATTTACCAGAAATGACGGAAGCAGAGCCTTTGGCAGCAATGCGTATTTTTTCGAGTGCAATTACACTTGCTTATCAAAGTTTTCCAGAATTAATGCCTCTTATTTGTGCTAAACAAATCGATTTATCTTTGAAGTTTGGCAATGCTCCTTTATCAGCTTTTGCATATATTATTTACGGATTCATTTTGTGCGGAATAGTAGGAGATATAGAAACTGGATATAAATTTGGAAATTTAGCTGAAAGCTTAGCAAATAAGTTTTCCATAAAGGAAGTCTCTGTAAAGGTGAATGAAACCTTTAATCAATTTATAAGATTTTGGAAAGAGGATATTAGGAATACATTAAAACCTTTACAAGATATTTACTATGCTGCTTTAGAAGCAGGAGATTTAGAGTTTGGGGCTTATGCATTGATCTCTTCCTCATACCATAATTATTTCGCGGGAAAAGAATTAAATGAGCTTACGATTAAGATAACTGACTATAGCAATGCGATCTATAGCATAAAACAGAATAGAATATTTTGCTGGAATGAAATTTATAGACAAACTATTTTAAATTTACAAGGCTCCGCTAAAAATATATATAATTTCAATGGTGAAGCATATAATGAAAATAAAATACTGCCACTGCATATTAAAGCAAACGATGGAATAGCGCTTCTACACTTATATATATGTAAGCTTCATTTATGCTATTTAGTAGGTGAGTACGCAAAAGCATTAGAAAATCTTGCTCAGGCTGAAAAGTATTTATATGCTGGAACAGCAATGCTACTTACTTCTCAATTTTATTTCTACAATTCTCTAACACGTCTAGCATTATACTCTGAGGCTTCTGAATATGAAAAGCAAGATTTGATAGAAAAAGTAGAAGCTAATCAAGAAAAAATGCAGCATTGGGCAAATCATGCTCCAATGAATTTTTTGCATAAATTTTATTTAGTAGAAGCGGAAAAGCATACTGTTTTACAACAACATATGGAAGCAATGGAACTATTCGATTTAGCTATTGCTGGAGCCAAAGAAAACGAATACATCCACGAAGAAGCACTTGCAAACGAGCTTGCGGCTAAATTCTACCTAAAATGGGGTAAGCAAAAAATAGCCAAAGCTTACCTTGATGACGCTTACTATGGCTATATTTGTTGGGGTGCAAAAGCAAAAGTTAAGGATTTGCAAAAGCGCTACCCTCAATTACTTAGTCACATTGTTTTACAGGAAGAAAGTAATCCTGATTTAGATGAAAAAACTTCCTTAAGTGAAACTATACCCATATCTAATATTAGTAACAATAAAACTATCTCAGGTTCTAATACTATTACAACATCTTTAGATTTGGAATCTGTTGTTAAGGCTTCTCAAGCACTTTCCGAACAAATACAGTTAAACGATTTACTTTCTACTTTGATGAAGGTAATTATGGAGAATGCAGGAGCTTCTAAATGCGCTTTAATTTTAAGTAAAAATGTTAATTTAGATTTAGAGTTAACTGCAATTAGTTGCAGCGATAATAACTCTTATATTTCTACAGAATTACCTTTTGCTGCTTTAGAGTCTAGCAAAAAAGTTCCGGTACGCTTGATCAATTATGTTAAGCGCACAAAGGAAACTATGGTAATAGACGATGTTGAAACTCAAAACGATTTAGCTGTTGATAACTATATTATTAATGAAAAACCTAAAAGCATATTATGTATCCCAATTATTAATCAAGGGAAATTCTTCGGAATTCTTTACCTTGAAAATAAGCTAACGGTAGGAGTATTTACTCATAATCGTATAAAGCTTCTAAATTTAATTACTAATCAAGCTGCTATTTCGCTCAAGAATGCAATACTTTACAATAATTTAGTTGAAGCGAAAGAAGATTTAGAAAACTACAACCAGACTTTGGAGGAAAAAGTAGCACAAAGAACTCAAGAAATTGAGAACAAAAATCAAAGTTTAAAAAACGCTTTAAAAGAACTACAAAGCACGCAAGCCCAATTGATTCAAACTGAAAAAATGTCAAGTTTGGGACAAATGGTAGCGGGAATTGCTCATGAAATAAATAATCCAGTTAATTTTATTCATGGCAATATTAATCATGCTAGCCAATACGTTCAAGATTTAGTAGATGTAATATCTATTTATCAGCAACAATACACTGATAGTAACTCGGCTGTTGCAGAAAAAGCTTCTGAAATTGATTTAGATTTTGTACTAGAAGACTTACCTAAACTTCTAAATTCTATAGAGGTAGGAACTTCACGTATTCGTAATATTGTTTTAGGATTACGCAACTTCTCTCGCTTGGATGAAGCAGAAATGAAGTCTGTAGATATTCACGAAGGAATAGAAAACACTTTGATGATTTTGCAACACCGATTTAAAGCAAAGGATAGCCATCCAGAAATTCAACTTATTAAAGAATATGGAAAACTACCTGAAATTGCTTGTTATCCAAGTCAGCTTAACCAGGTATTTATGAATATTTTAAGCAACGCAATCGATGCACTGGAAGAGTCACGAAAAAAATGTCAACTAGTTAAAAATCCTGCTATTCGTATCTCAACAAAATTGGCAGACTCTAATACTGTAAGAATCTCGATCGCAGATAATGGTTCGGGGATTGAACAAAAAATGCTACAGAAAATATTCGATCCGTTTTTTACTACTAAGCCTGTAGGAAGTGGTACGGGATTGGGTTTATCAATCAGCTACCAGATTGTTGTTGATAAACACAAGGGTCAGTTAATTTGTAATTCTAAAGTAGGAAAAGGAACGGAGTTTACGATTGAGATACCGATGTAACAACAGAAAAAAGAGGCAGCATTACTACCTCTTTAGATTAATCTATTTTGAATAACAGACTATGCTGCTTTTAATTGGATACTTTCACTTTTACTTAATAGTTGATGACACAAGAATTTTAACAATGGCTTAGTATGCACTTCTTCTGACCATTCACTATCTATATCTTCAATCACGTGATGTTCTGCTATCATTTTATTACCGCAGAAACAGCGAATTATAGGATGTAAACTTGGACTTAATTTAGCTTTTTCTACATCGTTTTTGTGAATTCGCTTAACTGCAAACGGATCTGGACTGGCAAATATGAGATCAAGTCCAAATTCCAAAGTTATAGTATAGTAATGTTCTTCTTGACCTAAATCACTATCACGTACATAATCTGTAGGAATATCTTTATAATATCGTGCCTTTTTATTGTCTTTAGAAATTACAACAAGGTCGCATAAGTATCCGGTTTGTTGCCATAAACCTGAGCTTTGATTTACCCGTTGAATAATAGTCTGCGTTATATTTTCAGCAGCACAGTCAATTAACTGACAGGGTAGCTGTTGATTATGATACTTATAATCCAATATTTGATGTAATGCTCGAATATTATAGCGGAATCCATGAATAAAGCCGGATTGTTTCTTTTTATAATCGCGCATATGAGTCAAGACTCCAACAAAATATAAGTCTTTTATGTTAGTTGACTCCCATTCACTAGTTTGATTCGGAAAGCGATTATTGATAGTTAGCTCGGGCTGACACGATTCGTCGAAGATAGAGTCATCAAAACGGAAGCCGGTACATACTATTACACGGTCATATGCTAAGTTCTCAATTTCTCCATCTGCATGTGTGTAAGCAAATGTAACTATATATTTACCATCTATAAATTTGATTTTTTCTACATTTGCATTTAAAACCACATTTTGCGATTTCAACTGGTAAGTATCAAGAAAATTGTTGTTGATACCTCGTAAATGTCCAACATATTTAGTCTTCCATGCCATTTCTACGGGTGTAGCACTAGCTATATGGATAAGTGAAGCTGTTGCAACTAAATTATCAGCAGTTTCAAAGCCGGAATTTCCTTTACCAATAATCAATACCCGTTGGTTCGCAAAGTCTTCTGGATCTACCGATACATCTACATAGTTTTCTGCTAACTCTATTCCAGAAATTTCTGGAACATATGGTTTGCTAAAGCCAGTAGCTACGATTAAACGAGCTGCTGAAAAAACATTTCCATTGTTATCTATCACCATAAATTTATCGTTTTTGGCGATTTTAACAACCTGGCAATTATATTTGATATTTAAATTGAATTGGTTAGCAAAGTCACCTAAATATCTGATTAAATCATCTGTATGGGGAAAATATTCTCTACTGTAATTTTTAAACAGCATTTCTTCACTATCGCTCAATAACGAATTCCAATCCCAACGAAGATTTATTTCTGTGTCCTCATATCCTGTATATACTTTATTTATCGAAATTAACTTTTTATGTCTTGGAAATTTACTAAAAAATTCTCCTGCTTTATTTCCACCTTCAAGAATAAGATAATTACGATTAGCTTTTTCGAGATAATAACCTAGCTGTAATCCAGCAGGTCCAGCACCAATCACTAAGTATTCAAGTTCTGCAATCGTTTTCATAAATATTTTCGCCTTATTTTTGGTTGGTCGTATAAAGAAAAGTTTGACGTATATACTTTCAATTAAAAGACTTTAAGCAGACTTCGCAAACTCTTGTATTTGGCTTTTTTGTGCATACATTAGAAGCGCATTAATTAGTTCAGTAAATAGATCAAATATATGATCTACTAAATTGATATAATCAACTATATTTTGTTGGGTAAACTGAATTTCTTTTGTATATTCATCTATTTTTTTAATACCTATAACATGACCTGGTTCTACAGATAAATGAACATCTCCAAAATATAAAAGATTTTTGTGATTAATATTTTCAAAATCCTTAGTTACTAAAGCTGTTGTTGTACTTAAAATATTACCTGTTGCTTCTACAACTTCAATTACTACTAATTTTTGAATAGTAGGAGCTTTAAAAGTACATCTATACAATTCGTAGATAACCGAGCGCGGAACTCTTGTTTCTTCACTCCATAGAAATCTTAATGCGTCATTAAATTTTAATTCGTGATTCATTTGCAATCTCTTAATATCTTCTAAAAACCATAGCCAGTGATGATCGTCCTCACAGGTATGTTCATTTATAATTTTTTGTATTGGGTCATTAGTTTGCTCGTCTCGAAATACATTTGTATTTAACTCAGCAAAACCCATTGCAAAAGGAGCAGCACAAGGTGCCCAAGCTAATCTTTGTCGAGGATCTATACTCGTATCTCGCATATATTCAAATAACGGCAATCTAG
>CAYMZW010000068.1:0-21135 GCA_964395005.1 uncultured Rivularia sp. | reverse complement strand
CATCCGTTGCAAAAATCCATAATCAAATAAGCCGATGACGAGAGTCGAACTCGTGACCTCACCCTTACCAAGGGTGTGCTCTACCACTGAGCTACATCGGCAAACAATAAAAATCAATTCTAGATTTCGGATTTTTCTCAAACTAAATCCAAAATCTAGAAGTGAAAGTGGGCCGAGCTGGATTCGAACCAGCGTAGGCTAAGCCAGCGGATTTACAGTCCGCCTCCATTAACCACTCGGACACCGACCCATGTCGTTCACGATTACTAATAGTATCACAAGGTTTGGGAAATACCAACGTTTTTTTGAAAAAACTCTGAAATTGTTGATGGGCATTGGGCATGGGGCATTGGGCATGGGTAATTGATAATTGATAATTAACAACTCCCAACTTGATAATTGGGGAGTAGGGAGCAGGGAGTAGGGAGCAGGGAGTAGGAAGAGGGGAAGAGGTGGCAGAGGGGGGAAGAAGGAGAAGATAATTATTAACTCTTAACTCCTAACTCCTAACTCCTAACTCCTAACTCCCAACTCCTAACTCAATAGTTCACCTGTCTCTTGCAATGAATGCAGTCTTTTATAGATTCCTTGCCCTTGCAATAACTCGTCGTGGCTGCCTATTTCTACAATTCTGCCGTTATCTAAAACCACAATCTTATCGGCTTCTCTAACGGTACTCAGTCGGTGAGCGATAACTATGGTGGTGCGGGTTCCTTGAATGGAACTCATGGCTAACTGGATCGATCGCTCGGATTCGTAGTCTAAGCTGGATGTTGCTTCGTCAAATACTAATACGTCTGGATTGACTAATAATGCTCTGGCTATCCCGACTCGTTGTCTTTGCCCCCCGGATAATCTCACACCTCTTTCCCCAACTACGGTGTAGTAACCTTCGGGTAGTAAACTAATTACTTCGTCGAGTTTGGCGATTCTACAGGCTGATTCGACTTCGGCAAAAGTTGCGTTTTCGTTTCCGTAGGTGAGGTTATCTAAAACCGTACCGTTGAAAATATCTACTTCTTGGTGAACTATGGCTAATCTGCGCCGATATTCCCCTACATCTAAACTACGGATGTCTTCACCATCGATGAGAATTTTACCTACTTGCGGTTCAAAGTAGCGAAACAGCAGTTTTACTAATGTGGATTTACCGGAACCGCTGCGCCCTACTAATGCTACCGTCTGATATGGTTCGATTAGTAGATTAATATCGTGTAAAATCCGTCTGCTGGGTTCATAACCGAAGCTGACATGGGATAATTCAACTTTGCCTGTAAAACTATAGGAATTTTCTGAACGCGCTTCTAAAAGTCCTTCGGAATCAACTCCCGATGGCTCTTGTAAAAATTCGTGGAATCGTAACATGGAACTATAACGACGAGCGAACATCTCTGCAAGGATGCTGATTGGTTCTAACTCAGCATATGCCATGCTCGATAAAGTCAAGGTGGTGATAAAGTGACCCAAGGTAATTCTACCGTCTATGGTTGCAGCTAAAGTTAAACCAAGCACTATGAATACACAAAACTGAATTACGCTTTTTTGCCAGGTATTTAGCATTACGTAACCTTTGTGGATACGATATATCACTACCTTTAATTCGCGTTCTAAGCGTTGTTTTTGACGCTTTAATTCTTTGGCTTCAGTAGCAAATGCTTTAACCGTTTTGATGTTGCTGACAATTTCTGATGTCCGACTTTCTGTATTTTCCCCATATTTATCCAAGCGACTTTCTTGTTCAATTAATCGCTGTAAATGCTTTAAAGTAAAGCTGAGAATAATTACAAAAGAAGTCAAAAATAAAGCCGCAATTCGCCAGTCAACGAAACAGATAAATATAAAAATTCCTAAAACTCTAAACAGTTTAGGAAATAACTGTCCGGTGATTTCGGGATAAGTCCAGGTATGATTAGAAATTCCTTTTGCGACTCTCGATGCTATTCTTCCCGGATTATTTTCATCGTAAAATTCTAAAGGTAATGTGAGAATTTTCTCTACTGCTTTTTGACTTTGGTTTCGTCGTGCTTTTAAAGCAATTTCCCAGTGAAACCATCCGCTAAACCACGGCTGAGTCGGCGCTTTCACTACTGTAACTACAAAAATTAAACTTAGTAAAACACTTAACGATAAAGTGTTATTTACTGGATAATTTGTAATCCTAGAAATTGTGGCGATCGCACTCTTCAAAAACCCGTCTAAAGGTTGCCCCGAAAGCAGGTTCAGTATCTGCCCAATCGCATAAGGTACTAGTAAATCTAAAATTTCATAAACGCTGGATGCCGCAATACTAAATATACTTAGCTTCCAGTAAGGACGAAAATAACTAACGATATCTCGTATATTTGCCATGACGCACGCTGAAAAATGTATGCAATATCGCCTTCAACTACATACTACATTTGTAGTACGTGAGAGTCAATGGTTAGATTGATAAATCATACTAAAGGTGTAAGTCAAGATTATTTCTGGAATTAAATTTAATATTAATTTTTCCCTTACTGCTTCGCAGAAGTAAGAAGTAAGAAGTTTGATTTTCTAGGCTTTTTAGCCATTTTTAATGGTAATTTTATTTACGCCGACTTGCACTAGTTCCTAGCTTCTAGCTGCGAACCTCAAACCAAAGGCTCAGCCTTCAGTCTGGAAAGCAGAGCCTAAAATAAAATGCATTATAAGGTAGAACTTTGTAACAAAAGCTATATTTTCAATCTAAAATCGTTTACAAACGCATCCGTTGTTAAAATCCAAAATAGATTATGCTTTCTTAGCTTTTCTTCGATAAATCATATAAAAACCAAGTACAGATAAACCAACTGCAAAACCTGGCTCGGGAACTTCTTTTTTAGAAAAATTAACTTTGTCTATTTTGGCAAAAACAGAAGCTGTAGTTTTTTCACCTTCAAGCGCTCGGAATTGTTTAACATGCGTTTTACCCTTATCTTTACTAAATCCAGCTAAAGATAAAGTATATTCACTGCCACCATATTTGAAAGTACGCTTAACCTCATTTTCGACAACAAATAAAGAATCTGCATTTAATTCTGGATTATCTGAAAGATTAGGAGTATTTTGTAGAGAAAATCCATAGTCAAAAACTTCGTTAATAGAGGGTGGTTTATCGAAAGATAAACTCAGATTTAAAGGTACCGATTCTACACTCGTACCCAAAAGTACTGTACCGTTACGATAAGTTAAATCCCCTATCTTAAATAAAGATCCCGCATCAGTAGAAAAAGAACTACCTTTAAATACAACCTGATTGGCAGAAGCACCTTCAAAAGGAGTTGGATCTCCCCAGGTAAATACATTATTTTCTACAAAGGTATAAATTGGGTCATAATTTATCTCTCCAGGAGTCGGTATTCCCCAGCTACCTTTTACACTACCAGAAAAAACAGCAGCTTTGGCTTGATTAGAAAAGCTAATTACACTTAAAGCTGCTACAGCAACCGGAAATACCGCTTTACTAAAAAACGAATTTAATTTCATATATAAGCTCCGACTCCTAATAAAGGAGCATTCAACATACAAACAACCAGTCTAGATTAGTAAAAATACGCACATTTCGCTAAGAATCAGCATAGTTTTCATTGAAACTTCATATTTGATGGGAGAAAATTATAAATTCTCTTAATAGAGGAACTTTTTTTTGCAAGTGCTTTTACTAATGCAGACAATATTGTGTTTTTCATTTCATATAAGTAAAAAATATTACTCTAAAAAGATAAATAAAAAATATATACTTATGTATTAACACTTAACTATCGTATGCCCAATTTTAAGTGATTGTCAAGTTTGATGCTCATTACCAATAAGTATAGGATTGGGTAATTGGGGATTGGAGGTTAGGAATTAATCGGAACGACTATAAGCATAAAAAAACAAGCGTGTCGGCGGATGTTACCGTAACACGCTTGAATAAATTTTAAATTTTCACAACAGATTCGTTTGTTTTAGAATCAGAAGTCAGGAGTTAGGAGTTAGAAATTAGGAGTTAGGAATTAGTAGCGAAGAGTAGATTAATAATATGTCTCCTTGTCTCCTTGTCTCCTTGTCTCCCCCTACGGATTGCACCACTCCCCTTATACTGCGGGAAGCTCCGCAGTCAAGATGGGGATGCGATCTTCAACTAGGGCGCTAGGGCGTTACCGCGAATCAAACTACCAATAGTTTTAGCGGTAATTTTCATTTGGGTGATGGGGTTGGCTGGGACAACTGTTTTATACAAATAGCTGTCAAAAGTTAACCGCTGCACATCTAAATCGCCACACATTTCCACGAATGCTTCGCGGGTTGCATCGGAACGGTAGAATACGTTCTGTAAGATATCCAGTACTTTGTATGTAAGACCGTATTTTTTGTCCCAGCGCTTTAGATAAACTTTTAAATCTGCTTCAGTGGGGATAGACTGTCCGCTATTGGAGAGTTCTACAATGGTTTCGGCACACATCCGCCCAGATTTTGCAGCGAAGTAAATTCCTTCTCCGGAAGATTTAGTAACATAACCGGCAGCATCACCAACTAATGCAATCCTTCCGACTACGCGACGGGGACGAGGATGTTCGGGGATGGGGTGCGCTTCTACTTTGATAATGCTACCGCCATCGAGTTTTCTAGCTGCACGAGCGCGGATACCAGCTTGCAATTTTTTAATGCTGGCTTTGTGAACCTGCATCGTACCAGTACCTACGGCTACGTGGTCGTATTTAGGGAAAACCCAAGCGTAGAAGTCGGTGGAAACATCGTCTCCGACATACATTTCCGCTAAGTCGTTATAGTATGCCATCTTGTCTTCTGGAAGACGGATGCGTTCTTGGAAAGCAATTGCATAGTTATAATCGCCAGCATCCATTTCCTTGGCGATACGGGAATTTGCACCGTCAGCACCAATAATTAAATCGACTTTCAGAGTTTTGGCGATACCTTGTGCGCCACCTTCTGTATGGTCAACATAGTGGATTGTATAAGGATCTGTATTATTGGTCGGAAAATCTAATTTATGAACGGTAGCATTAATTAAATGAGCGCCTAATTTAGCTGCTCGATTTCGCATGAAGCCGTCTAAAACTTCACGACGACACATTCCTATATATTCATCTTGATTAACTAAATTGATATCAACCTCACGATTAGAGGGTGAAATCATCTTCATTTTCCGCACTCGGCGATCTATGATATCAGCCGGGAGATCGAATTCATCAACCATGCACAGCGGTATAGCACCACCGCAAGGTTTAGCATTATCTAACTTACGCTCAAATAAATAGGTTTCAATCCCTGCTTTCGCTAAAGTTTCAGCAGCAGATGAACCCGCAGGACCCGAGCCTACAACAGCAACCCTTAGTGTCGGCATTGTTTCTCCCATGCTTGACATTACCTCGAAGCATCGTATCACGGACTCCGGAGCGTTTTTTCGCTTTACCCCCTGGATTTAATTGAAATGAAACATTCCTTAATTTTTCTACACTTTTGAGTTGCTTCCACGCAGGTTCTAAGGAGTAGTAAGGACTTAAATCTTTTAAATCCTTACTAAAAACCTTCAAAATCAATGTCCCTGGACAACTTTAGATATCTTAGTTACTTGTTTTCTTGGTAATAATCTCACAGCCTCAGCTAAAATTCGATTTTTTATACCAGGAATGACGACAGTTCTACCCTTCATTAAGCCACGAAAACCAATTGCGGCTACAGTTTTTGCATCCATCATCTTCATATCCTTCATGCGCTGGGAATTTTCCGTTCCCGTTCTTTGATGAAAAGCGGATTGTGTCGGTCCGGGACAAAGTACGGTAACGCTAACTCCAGTATCTTCGAGTTCGTTGGCGATCGCCTCTGAAAACGACAAGATATAAGCTTTGGTAGCAAAATAAACTGACATCAAAGGTCCGGGTTGAAAAGCAGCAGTAGAACTGACATTCAAGATTTTACCCTCACCTTTTTCTACCATGTCTTTGAGGAACAATTTTGTTAAGTGAGTTATACACACTAGGTTTACCTGAATCATCTGTAATTCTGAATTCAAATTAGTTTCGTTAAATAATCCATAGATACCGAACCCGGCATTATTAACTAATACATCAATGTGAATCGATGCTTGCTGTAATTCGAGGTAAATTGCTTCTGGAGATGTTGGAATAGATAAATCTTTGGCAATACTGGTGACACAAATATTATATTCTTGAGTAAATCGTTCGGCAATTTCGACAAGTCTTTTTTCGTTTATATCTACTAATACAAGATTGTAGTTATAACTAGCGAAAATACAAGTAAATTCGTAGCCAATTCCGCTACATGCTCCGGTTATTAAAGCAGTTTTTCGAGGCTGACTTTGAGGTTTGAACATCATATTTAATGGTTAATTAAAATTACTTTTAAGGTATTACTAAGCAAGCCGGAACTTTGACGCTGATACTGAGAGCAAAATTGGTAAAAAGTCACAAAATTTTTATGCAAATAAACCTACACAAATTGCAAAATGGTTAAACAATTGATCTCTAAATCTACCCCACACAATAGTTAGAGTAATTCGCACAATTTTAAGTTATCTATTAATTAATTATTGTTACATTAACAACGAATTTAATACAGTTTATTTGACCTGATAATAAAAAATTATTTCTATATAGCTCTATATAGTAATTGTTCGCTTATTAATATAATTTAAAAAAAATAGTTTGACAGTATTTTAACTACCAAACTAAAAAGCTATTATGCTTAGAATCTCTTACATTACAAAAATCAATAATTAGCAAAGCCCTATAGCAATCCGAATTGAAATGTGAGAAAATACGTAAATTTTATGTTGAGACTAAAAGTTAAATTTTATTCAATCCTGGCGATTATAAATCGCGGCTACACAAGCAAAACCCGCCTGCGCGGGTTATTTCATAAAGTCCACGGAGGTGGGCTTTGTTTGTGTAGTAGCGAATTATATTCGCCAGATTATATCTAATTTTCTCACGAACCATTTAGGATTGCTATATAATAATACGGAAGGTTGATCAAATCTAAACGTATGAAAAGCTTAATATTATGTTTCTTGCGGGACACCCTGCGCTAACGCCGAAAAAAGTAATTGTAATAATTTATTCATTACTTTCATATTTATAATAATCGCATCTACATACATTTGATTCTAATATTATTATTGGTTTTTATTAGCTATCTGATATCAACCTATTAGGCTATGCATTCAGTTTTCGACACAACCACAAAGAGTATCAAGCTAATAAGAAGAACGATTTTTGTTTTGCTGCTGGCGATCGCATTCGTCTTTTTGATACTGTTCCTTGTGACTACATTGTAAAGCCTGATATCTTTATAAATAACTCAAACTTTACGGAACATCATCGACATTTCCGTGCGATAGCTTAACCAATATCCAAAAAATGCATAAAACATTACTTTAGGGGAAGTAACAGCAATATTTAAATTAATAGGCTCATGAATAACATCTAAAGAGCCATCAGATATCTGTTGATACTGGTTCCAAGCACGAGTATTTACCCCTAACCAAGGTGTATCGTGATAAGCGCGATCGCGAAACTCGATAGCTTGCCAATTTTGGCAATTTCCTAAATATTCCAGAACTTCTGGAGTATAAATATGAAAATGGTACGGTACGTGAACGCAATTGTAGAAATCGGATATATTAGGTTTTGTTAAATCTATATTTGCTGCGTTGGGTGTTCCGATCAAAATATAACCGCCGGGTGCAAGTAAATTGTCCAATTTAGACAATAATTTTCTGGGGTCTTCAACGTGTTCGATAACATCTTGAAGTAGTATAAAATCGAATGGCGCGGAGTCTAAAACGGTTTCATTATTAAGCCCTTTTTCAGAGGTGTAAGGCTCGTAACCGTAACATTTCGAGAAGCCTTGAGAAAGCAAATACTCTATAAATAAACCGTTCGCACAGCCATAATCAAGGATAGAATGAGATGAAGTAAATCCATGCTTAAATAACTGTCGAGATAATTTTCCATAACAAAGGCGCATGACCCATGTTAATTTTGCATCGGCTATGGGATATTCTTCGTAGTATGGCGCGATGTCAATAATTTCTGAACTATGAATCGTATTGCAATTAGGACATCGCCAAACCTTAAAAGCTTCTTTTTGAAAAGCTCGAATATTACAGTTAAATTCACTAAAGATTGATTCGTCCTTTTCATCTATCTTATAGTCACATATTACGCACTTAGTCCGCTTATTTTCTACTAATTGAGAATAATGTTCGGCAAGAACATAACCCTCTTGGTATATCGGATAAGAAGTTTTCTCGGACATTAATTATGTATTTTAACTACTTCATAAATAATCTTAAAAGAGAATTATAATTTTAAAGTTATTTTTAATAATTAAGATTTTCATCTAATGAATAATCATCATACTTATTGCTATAAGTGCGATGTTTATTTAATACAGAAATAGATAATTGACTTTAGTGTGTATAGAATTTTATCTAAATCAATATTCAAGTTTCATAGATACCTAATAGATTTTTTTCGTACTTGTATTCGTTCGCATAGGAATTCAATCGGATTTTTATTAACTTTCACCCTAAGCATAGTCACCCTAAGCATAGGTTAATAAAAGCTTGTATTACCCGTTCTCTGTATTCAGCATAAACAGGTGTATAATTTTCCCTGTTGTGCAAAAGTTATCCTGGCGAAGCTACAAATGCTGCGAAGAATAAAAATACAATTACATATAGTGCTTATAGGTGCTTGCGGACAGTAGTATGAATGTTACTACTCGGGCAGTAGCACCATTAAAGTTACTCTTTCTAATTTTAAATCTGTATTTTATCAAACATTTGTCTATTTTTTCTAAATAGGCAAAGATAAAAAAGCTGATTACTATATATCGAATAAAAATGAACTTCTAGTCTTATCCTAGAAATAGACTTGACTATTTTTAAATAAGAAAGTATATTTTTTAACTTTCATTTTAATAACTATTACGATTCTATGACTATTGGCAATATATTTAGATTGGGGTAATAATAAGTTTTATCAAGATTTTCTTGATTGCTCTTAATCCGTAAGTATATTGCCGCTTATTTTGAGCAAAGATATAATAAATCAAAAATGCAGATGGTGGGGATTTGGAAGCTGTGCGTGATGATTTAAAAGGCTTGACTATTAATCAAAGAGAACTACGAAAGTTAACGAATCTGCCTATTAAGGAAGAATTAATTGTTGTTGTTAATCCGCTAAAATTATTTGTTAGGCAATTTATTCAAAAAGTCAAAGGTCCCGAAGGGGCAACTGCAATTTTCATTGGATTAGCTGTAATTCTTAGCAGCTATATTGTATTTGATTTAGCTATCAAAACCTTCGCTAATTGGCTTCAATTACCATCTTGGTTCTTATTTCTAAAAGTCTGTTTTATTGGCGGTGGTATTACACAATTAATATTGTATATAACCTGGAAAAAGAGAGTTTCAATGTTCAAAGATAATTTAACATATTCTTTGAATACACTTTTACATGAAGTTGATAGATTTAATGCTGTTATCAGAGCTATAGATATTAATGATAAAATTGAAGCAGCAGGCAATACAGGAGTAGGGATCAAAGAAAGAAGAAGAGTTATTGAAGCTCTTGAATATACTAGAGGAGATTTAATTCGCGCTCTCAAAACTGAAAATATTTTGAGAGAAAATAAGCAGTTTATTGTCAATAATCCTGAATTACTCGCAAATAATTTAGCAACGTTAACTCAAATGCAAGTTACCGAACAAGCTTCCGAACATGGCAGGTTGCTTAACGAAGCATTACAGATTGCAATGGAAGTACAGCAAGAAATGAAAAGATTACAGAGTCAGCAATAACTGCTAACAATTAACTGTTATTATCTTGAGCATATGAATCTTCAGATTATTGATGAAGTCCTGCTTCCAAGATGCCCATCTAATTAAGATCCTTAAAATCGGTGAGTAATTTATAATTTTTATCTCTGAAATAGTTGCAGTTCGGCTACAAGAGTGCCAAACAGTTTAACATGAGAAAATATCAATAACTTCGCTCTTTGCACCTTGTAGCATGAATTGGAAACAAATTGCTGGTAGCTGGGTAATTGTTCCCCAGCGCCCTATCGGTATCGTTCATTTCTTGGGTGGTGCATTTGTCGCTACCGCACCGAACGTAACTTATAGATTGTTGCTCGAATTCCTTGCCGAGCAAGGTTTCGCGGTTATAGCTACTCCATTTGTAAATACATTGGATCATAGCGCGATCGCCACTGAAGTGCTACTAAATTTTGAACGAGTATTAGTACGCTTAGAAGATAGAGAACCTGCTTTTCGTGGCTACCTGCCCATATATGGATTGGGGCACAGCATGGGATGCAAACTGCATTTGCTTATAGGTTGTTCGGAGGGAGTCAAGCGTGCGGGAAATATCCTCGTATCATTTAATAATTATGCTGCACGAGAAGCTATTCCTTTGGTGGAACAATTTAACAGTGCGGTGAATGTTGAGTTTACCCCTTCACCTACCGAAACTTACAGGTTGGTGAAAGAAGACTACAGTGTTCGTCGTAATTTATTAATTAAATTTAATAATGATACTATCGATCAATCAGCTGCTTTAACCAAATTGTTACACAACCGTTTCGAGGATATGGTAACAACGCAAACTCTCAAAGGAAACCATCTTACACCTTTAGGTCAAGATGTTAAATGGCAACCAGGACAAGAATTTAATCCCTTTGATGCTTTGGGACAGTGGTTTAAGCAAGAAGTATATCGGGATTTAAATCAGCTAAAACGTAGCTTGATATTATGGTTAAATCCCACTACGCCACTATAATCAAGAGAAGATATGCATATATTTTACTGTTGTATAGGCTTTGAAGTGCTTTATAGTAATTTTCTAGTAAATTGGGGTCATAATTAATAGAATTTTATTTAATTTTATATTTAATTTTCTATTTTATTTATTATTTTTATTATTAAACGGCTACTTTCTATGTTTCAAATATTAGTAATTGATGATGACCCAGCCGTTCAAATTTTACTGAAAAGGATGCTGGAAAAGCAAGGCTATCAAGTAGTTGCTGTTAGCAACGGTGAAGATGGAATTGGGCAAGCTATAGTTTCTCGTCCAGCTATGATTATCTGTGACTGGTTAATGCCGGGATTAAGCGGACTCGATGTATGTCGTTACATCAAGAGAGATCCCAATTTCTCTACTACATTTTTTATTCTTTTAACATCTTTAGATTCCGTAGCCGATCGCGTTAAAGGGTTGGATGCCGGTGCTGATGATTTTATCACCAAGCCCATAGAACAAAATGAAATGCGAGCGCGGGTTAGGGCTGGTTTACGGTTGCATCAAATGAGTCAAGATTTGAAGGCTCAAAAGCAAATTCTAGAAGCAGAATTATCAGAGGCTGCGGATTACGTGCGTTCTCTTTTGCCAGCGCCAATGGTGCATCCTTTTAATATTAATTATACGTTTATTCCTTCACAGCAACTTGGTGGCGACTGTTTTGATTATTATTGGTTAGATCCAGATTACCTAGCAATTTACCTGCTCGATACCGCAGGGCATGGACTCAAAGCTACTTTACCTTCTATTTCGGTATTAAATCTATTGCGTTCGCGCGCCCTTAAAGATTTAAATTATTACCAACCTAAAGAAGTATTGAATGCATTAAACAGTACTTTTCAAATGAGTTATCAAAATGACAAATACTTTACTATTTGGTATGGAGTTTACAATCGAATTAGGCGAGAGTTAATATATTCAAGCGCAGGTCATCCTCCTGCTATCTTATTATCTAAGGATAGCGAACTCCAATTATTAAAAACCCCTGGAATGCCAATAGGTATGTTTCCAGAGGTTAAATATACTAATGGTTTTTACAAAATTGAGAAAAACAGCACCCTGTATATTTTTAGTGATGGTGCCTATGAAATAAATTTATCTGATGGTCAACTTATGGGACTAGAGAATTTTATCCAAAGGGTTAAACGGTTGTATCACGTTTCTAGCAGCCCTCTAGAAAATATTCTTAATTGTCTCGTCGATTTGAATTCTAAAAACACCTTCGATGATGATTTATCTATACTTCAAATCGGCTTTAATTAAGCCCGGAAGGAGAAAGCACAGCTTGATTAAATTCATCCTGGTTGGAAAAGATTTCAAAAACTTTGTCCATTCCAGTAAGTTCAAATAAGATTTTGACTTGCTCGTTAATAGAACAAAGTACCAGCTTGGTTTCTGATGCTCTTAAGGTTTTAAATGCTAAAACCAAAGCACCTAAACCCGAACTATCCATAAAAGTAATATCTTTTAAATCTACCAGCACCATCTTTGGTTTACTTTCTAGCGATTTAATAATTTCTTCCCTAAAATGTTGAGATTTAGTTGCATCTAAAACTCCACTGGGTTGAACTACTTTAATATGCTCTGTCATAGTTTCTCAGTATTTTTACTACAAAAAACGTCTATTATTTTAATCCATATTAATCATAATTCATTTAATGACAACTTGCCAGGGCATAGTTTCTTAATTAACTGTTTTGAATTAAATATATTAAATATATAAACAATTATATAAATCGATATTATATTAGATTACAACATAAATGGAAGGATAGGTCTTTAGCTTATTAACAAACAATAATATGTATTTTTTAAAACATTTAATACTAGTATTTACCCTGCCTTTTTGATACATTACTCATTTGTAGTGGCAGCGTCTTGCTCAGAGATGATAGATATCTTATCAAAACAGCGACATGACTTATTCTTGATGAAGCGGAATTGAAATAATAAATTCACTTCCTTCTCCAGGTTGAGAAATACATTCGATTGAACCACCATGTTTTTCAGTAATAATTTGGTAACTAATAGAAAGACCCATTCCCGTACCTTTACCTACAGATTTGGTTGTGAAAAACGGATCGAATAATTTTCCTTTAATATCGGATGGTATTCCCATTCCATTATCGGCAATACGAATTATGACCTTGTGTAATTCAGTAAGTTCCGTTGAAATATGAATTTGAGGATTGCTATCCGTTTGCTTTTTAATTTCTATTGACTCTTCCAAAGTATCCAAAGCATTTGCCAAAATATTCATGAAAACCTGATTGAGTTGACCGGGATAACATTCTAAGAGCGGTAATTTTCCATACTCCTTGACAATTTCAATTTCAGAGCGATCGCCTTTAGCTTTAATGCTATTTTCCAAAATCATTAAAGTGCTATCCAAGCCTTCATGAATATCTACTTTTTTCATTTGAGCTTCATCCATGCGAGAAAAAGTACGTAAAGATGCAACTATTTCTCGGATGCGTTGCGCTCCAATTTTCATCGAATCAAGTAGTTTTGGTAAATCGGTTAAAAGGAATTGTAAATCAACTTCCTCAATTAATTCCTGTATTTCCGATCCAGGTTGAGGATAATATTGTTGGTAAAGTTGAACTAGGTTCAAAAGGTGTTGAGCGTAATTATTGGCATGATTGATGTTACCGTAAATTAAGTTTGTAGGGTCATTAATTTCGTGAGCTACCCCTGCAACTAAATTACCCAACGAAGACATTTTTTCGCTTTGTATCAATTGTATTTGAGCGTTTTGTAGTTCGTTAAGGGCTGCTTCTAACTCTTGCGTTTGCTGTTTTAACTGTATTTCTGCTTGTTTGCGATCGCTAATATTAAATGATGTTCCTACAATCCGATAAATCTTGCCTTCAGCATCCCTTAAAGGATTGAGTGTAGTCAACCAACAATGCTCTTTCCCCTGAAAAACAAGATTTTCTTCGTAACTTATAGGTATACCTGCTTCCAAGCATCTAATATATTGTTGACGTATTTTTGCACCTTGAACATCACCGAAAACTTCTTCGGGAAACTTACTGACTACTTCCGCTGCATTTATACCTGTAGCCTTTTGGGTAGCTAAATTCCAATCAGCATAAACCAGTTCGTTATTATCTAAAACGTTAACAACAATAATCAGTTGTTCGACTCCTTGATAAATATTACGAAGAAACTGCTCTTGTTCCTGTAAAGTTGCTTGTGTTCGTTCTCGTTCGGTAATATCAACTACTAAGGACGCAACACCAAACACTTGACTATTTACAGCCACTAAAGGGTTGTTATACCATTCACAAATAATCGTTTTACCATCCTTGGTAATATTTTCGGTGACGATTCGCGTTCCACCTTTGTGCGATAATAATGCACTCTTTAAATGATGAATTTGTTGCGTTCCGGTTTGGGAAACTATAAACTCGAAGTTATTCTCCATCGCTTCTTGTTTTGTATATCCAAAAATCCTTTCTGCTGCTTTATTCCATTCTTGTACTTTAAAATCCGTATCCCATTCAATCACCGCTAAAGGTGTTTGTTCGACTAATAGCCCTAATCTTTGACGAGAAGCTAAAAGTTCCGATTGTGCGCTATGACGATCTGCGATTTCTTTTTGCAAGGCTCGATTGCTTTGCATTAACTGCTGAGTTCGTTCTTCTACTCGTTTTTCCAAATCTGCATAGGCTCTTTTCAGAGCTTTTTCAGCTTGTTTTAAAGGAGTTATATCCATTACTACCCCATCCCAAATAATTGAACCATCCTGCTGTTTTTGGGGACGGGATGCGGTTTGTATCCATTTTGTTTTTCCAGAAGTTAATATAATTCTTCCTTCCCATTGCCAAGGAAGCAAACTGCGAGCGGAATTAGCGATGGATGTTTCAAAATCGGAGCGCTCATCTCGATGGATGCAGGAAATAAATAAACTAGCATCAGCAATAATTTGTTCCGGTGGAATTTCGTAGATTTCAAGACAGCCGGAACTAATATAAGGAAAGCTAAATTTATTATCAGCCCCAAGTTTGAATTGATATAGCATACCGGGAACATTTGCCGACAGTTTCTGTAATTTTTCCTCACTTAATCGAAACTGACTTTCTATTGCTTCTCGTTGCTTAATCTCTTGCTGTAAATGGGTGACTACTTTAGTAAGTTCGGAAGTTCGCTGATGTACTCTAATTTCTAACTCTTCGTATAACTTTTGTAAAGTAACTTCTATTTCCTTACGTTCGGTGATATCTTGCAAAGTTCCTAAAACACTTTTAACATTTCCTGCCGCATCACAAATCGGAATTGTGTTGACTTCCAACCAGCATTGTCTACCATCTGCTTGTAATTGTGGTTTGACAATGCTTTCAGGCATTTTAGATTCAACTGCATTGCGATCGTTAAGACGAAACCAATTAGCTTCTTCTTCTTTCCAAGGTAAATCAAAATCAGTTTTACCCTTAATTAATTTTGGCTCGCCGACTCCTGCAATTTCAGCAAAAAAGCTATTGCAACCTTGATAAATAGAATTACTATCTTTCCAAAAAACTGCTTGCGGAATATTATTTAAAACCTGTTCTAACAATGTTTTAGATTCACGCAGTCGCTCTTCCACTTGAAAATGCTGATTAATTTGCTGTGTTAATTCTCGAATAGTACTAATCAGAAACTGATTTCCTTCTTCATCTTTAAACACGCATTTTTTAATCGCAATAAAACGTTTTTTTCCATGTGGATCGGTAATACATTCGTCCGATTCATTTTGGTTAGACGTAGTAAAAATAAATTCATCTTTTTCCCAAGATGCATCAGCAACTTCGTTATCGAACAAGTCAAAATCGGATTTACCGATAATTTTTTCCCTACTACGTCCGATAAAATTACAATAGGCATCATTAACCAGCACCCAACAATGTTGACGATCTTTGACAAAGATCGCATCAGAAGTACCATTAATCATCTGAAGCAAAAAGCCAGCAGAAAATTGTTCTGTTTGCTGCATATTATCGTCCTCTTGTTGGGTTGTTACCTCTGTTTCAAAGGACAATTCATGTTTTAATTTATCTCTATTCATCCCCAAAATCCTATTGCCATAAAGGTTTTAGCCCTCTGAGATGCTTCCCTCAATTCAATTCACGTGATTCAATGCACGTGACTTCACTCAACCCCTAAACTGTCCGTCACCGGATATACATTTAATTAGTATTCCCGCAATTTATTCTCTTTCAACATAAAACAACAGAAATTTTGGATTTTAGATTGGGCATCGGGCATTGGGCATTGGGCATTGGGCATTGGGCATTGGGGATTGGGGATTGGGCTTGTAACTGGCATTAAAAATTTTTCCAGTGGTAAAACAATAAGGAAGCTTTCCGGCTCCCACTGGAAATAGATTCCTAACTCCTAACTCCTAACTCTTCACTCCTAACTCCTAACTCCTAACTGATAACTCCTAACTCCTAACTTCTAACTCCTAACTCTCTAAACCGGACTCACTTTGGCTCGATACAATAACTTATCCCCTTGACGGTAGCCTGTATAACGAATTTTTACTTTTTGGTTGGGTTGTGCGTTTCCTTCGATTAATTGATGGATTTCGGGTTCGTAGGGTAATTCTGTATTTACTTGTGCAATAGCTTCGATTCCCCATTCTTGCAAAAGTCTTGTAATCGGTTTTTCTATTAGCGGAATAATATTCGCTGCACTTAACTGTCGATTTTCTTTGGCTTTAACTGCTGCTGTTGGAAATTGGATCAATAATGATTCAAGGATTTGTAAACTCGATTGCTGAAACTGAGAAAACAATAATTTTTCTTGATTTTCTAACTTATTTTGCAAGCGTTCGTATTCTTTTTTAAAATCTGTTATTTCTTGTGATGACTCTTGCTGAGTTGAAGTTTGCTGCTTGATTAACGCTGTTTGCGAGAAATTATTGATTAACTCACCTAATTCAATTTGTAATGCTTGCGATAATTTTACTAAAAAATATAAACGCATTTGCTCAATTTCTCCTCTTCGCAAACGCTGTATTTGATATTCCGAAACTTGAGCAGCTTGACTCAAAGCTTTAAAACTAGAAATATCTTTTTGCTGCATTAATTCAAGCAGCTTCGGAGTAAAATCTATTTTATTTTCGATTCTCGATACCATGATTAATAAGGTTAAAGGTCAAAGTTCAAAGGTTAAAGGTTAGGAATTAAGAGTTAGGAGCGAGCAGTTATTAAGATTTTAGATTTTAGATTTTAAATTAAAAATATTATATTTATAAATAGTAGAACTTATGCAATCGCAACGATTAATTAAGCTTTCCGCACGTTTAGATCCCCCCAACCCCCCTTAAAAAGGGAGGCTTTGCGTAAGTTATAAATAGTTATTCACAATTGTTTCTACTCTCTTCCTCCTGTGCCCTATCTCTCAATCTTCCCATGTCCAATGCCCAATCTCCAATGCCCATTCAACTAAAAGATGCATTACAAGCACAATTAAATAGATCGCTGCGTTTTACAAGTTGTTTGGGTGTCAACGTTGCCATAAACGATGAAAAACATGGCTTTTGGTTGGGAAGCGCGGGTTTTTCTGATATTGATGCTACAAAAAATCTTGGTATCAACCAGTTATTTTACATTTACAGCATTACTAAAACCTTTACTTCTGTATGCTTGTTGCGTTTAGCCCAAGATGGATTACTGAGTTTAGATGATGCAGTGAGTAAATTTTTACCATCGATATCATTCCCTAATTCAGTAACTTTACGAAGATTGTTAAATCATACTAGCGGCGTACCAGGCT
Source organism: uncultured Rivularia sp. (assembly GCA_964395005.1). Classification (GTDB taxonomy): domain Bacteria; phylum Cyanobacteriota; class Cyanobacteriia; order Cyanobacteriales; family Nostocaceae; genus Rivularia. The sequence continues at coordinate 3,535 of CAYMZW010000068.1, read as the reverse complement.
ATACGAGTCTCAAAGAATATTTACCCGCAGTAAAAGAAAACCCTTCAATTCCTTGGACTCATCAGAAAGTAATTGAATTAACCTGTACTGGGGAATTAGATTTTGAACCGGGTGAAGGATTCAATTATTCAAATACTGGCTATATGTTGCTTTATCAAGTAATTGAAGCTGTTAGCAATAAAAGTTTTGCAAAAGTATTGCAAGAGCAGATTTTTTCTGTGTTTAACTTAGAAAATACCTATGTCGCTCATGAAGTTGATAAAAAAGGTATTTTAACACCCGGTTACTGTCGATATTTAAATTCAGAAATCAAAATAGAAAATGTAATTCCTCGCTATCATCCCGATTGGTGCGCTACGGGATTAATTGTTTCTACCGTTAAAGATGTAGTGAAATTCTTTGATGCTGTTTTTTCAGGAAAGTTATTAGATACTAAATATTTAAAAGAAATGCAAACTCTTGTAGATATAGGTGTGCGTCAACGCTGGTACAAAAAAGCTTGTTACGGTTTAGGAATTATGGCAGATCCAGAATCCCAATATGGAATCAAATACGGTCACGGTGGCGACGGCCCAGGTTACAATACTTGGGCAATGCATTTACCAGATTTCTGCGGACGTAAATTGAGTTTGGCCGTTTTTTGTAATACTTCGATGATTGAGCATCCTTATGGGATGATTAGGGATTTGTTGAGGGTTTTGGAAGATTTTGGAAGATAATTAATACAATAACTGTTCGGCAAGACAGATACAATGCATACTAATTCGAGTAATCTTTCTCCTCGTCCTGGTTTCAAAGGTTTATTTGACCGTATGATTGGACCAGGCGCTACAACAGCCGAATTATTGCTGCAAATTGTTCCCGCACTAATGGCTGCGATAGTATCTCCAATCTATGCACTAACTCTTCCTATACACTGGACTCCCTTACAATTAGCACTCATAGCTTTTTTCGGGTTTGATTTAGCCGGAGGCGTTCTCACTAATGCAACTTCTGCCGCTAAGGCTTGGTATCACCGAGAAGGACAGGGATGGCAACAACATTTAGCATTTGTATCCCTCCATGTAGTTCATATCTTGGTAGTAGCGTTGCTTTTTCGTGGGGGAGATTGGGTGTTTTTTCTTGGTGTCTCTATCTATTTGCTAGGAGCATCCACGATAATATTGTGGTCTCCTCTCTACCTTCAACGTCCTGTAGCGTTAGGGCTTTACGGTTTAGCATTACTAGGTAATGCCTATTTATTTTCCCCCACACCTGGTCTAGAATGGTTTTTGCCTATATTTTTTCTCAAAATCTTAGTCAGTCATCTGCTCCCAGAAACTCCTTTTCGTCCTGGGGAAAAACGTTAGAAACATCAAGACTGTAAGCATAATTTTATTTATTCGCAATTGAAATGTTGGGTTACGACGCTTTGATTACTTTGATTTTGATTTGATGATTCCGAAATGCGTCTAACCCAACCTACTAATAACTAAGAATTAACAACTATCAACTATCCACTAACAAATATCTATTTCCGATTAACCATTGTTGCACTAGCTTGATCCACTGGTACTAACAATATTTCGCTGAGATTAACGTGGGATGGACGGGTTACACAAAATAATACGACATCAGCGATATCATCGGGAGTTAGTGGAGTTAATCCTTGATATACTTTTTTGGCTTTCTCATCATCTCCATGAAATCGCACTTGGCTAAATTCTGTTTCTACTAAACCGGGATCTACCGAACTTACACGAATCGGCGTTCCTAATAAATCTTGCTTCAAACCTTCGGAAATTGCTTTAACTGCGGCTTTAGTCGCACAGTAAACATTACCACCTGGATAAGTTTGATGTCCAGCAATCGAACCGATGTTAACTACATGACCTTTATTACGTTCCACCATCCCTGGAACTACGCAGCGAGTAAGGTAAAGCAAACCTTTAACATTGGTATCAATCATTTCTTCCCAGTCTTGGTAACTACCTTCATGAAGTTTGTCTAAACCGCGACTAAGACCAGCATTATTAATCAGAATATCAATATTAGACCATTCATTGGGTAGATTTGAGATCGCAGATTCTACAGCATTGCGATCGCGAACATCAAGTTCTACTAAATGAAAATTTTCAGATGGTAATTTTAATGTTTCGACAAGTTGCTGCAAACGTTCCAATCTTCTTGCAGCCAAAATTAACTTTGCACCAGCATCTGCAAAATATTTGACGCAAGATGCACCAATTCCGCTACTTGCACCAGTTATTAATACAATTTGATTTTGAATTGAAGCCATAAATAAAAGTTAGGAGTTAGAAGTTAAGAGTTAAAAATATTGGCTGAATGAATTATACAATTAAGAGTTAACTACAAAAGCGAAATTATGAATCAAGAACAAAACAAAATTTCATAATTAATATTTAATCTAATATGAATTATGAATGCATTTATTTTGTTAAAATCCCCAATTTTAAATTATCTATTTTCTTAATACATTCTAGGTGCGTTACGGCATTATCAAACGAGATAAGTTTTGAATCAAATTATCTTTTGCCGTAACACACCCTACAATCTGCATGAATTACACAATTGAGAGTTAACTACAAAAACAAAATTTCATAATTCCTAACTCTTAACTCATAACTCATAACTCCTAACTTAATTATTATCTTCCCACTACTGGTACGCGCTGGGTAATCATAGTCGTGCCGTTTCCTCGTACCAATACAGCAGAAATCCATTGACTACCGGGAGTTGCGGGTGCCCTTCCAACTTTGAATATTCCACCTGCGGCAAGTAATTCCAAGTTTACGGGTGTAGGTTTGAGATATTTTCCTGGTTGTACGGGTTCATCCAAAGCCGCACCTAAAAGAAAGTCATCACCAAGAGGCTCGTTAACAATAGCATCAAAATAATAGCGCTGCCCGGTTCTTAATTTGTCGGGTAAATTAATATCTACTTTAGGAGGATTGACACCGGAAGTAAGTTGAGTGCGTTCCGATAAAATATCTTGACGAATAATTTTACCATTAACGATACGCTGACGCGATTTAATAGTCGCATTCATGCCTAATTTATTATTCGCCGAAGGTAAACCAACTATATTTGTTACAGTATCGGCAATAATACTGTTACCTTGGGTTTTCCAGGATTCCAGTTTGGTACTGTATCTCAAATTCGGATAACGTTTCCATAACGAAGTTACAGCTTGTTCCATGCTCGAACGGTTTAATCCGTCTCCATGAACAAAACGAGGGCTGTAAAAGTTCATTACACCCTTGATGTTACGGCGGTTTGCAGCTGCATCAATTTGCGTTAATAAAGTTCTGAGTTGAGGGGGTGCATTTCGCGAATTTTGAGCTAGCAGAAGTCTTGCTCTTAAAGATGTATTTTGTGGTGCATTTGCCTCGGCTGGTTTCCAAGCTGTAGATAAACCGAGTGTCAAAATAAATAAAATTGCCCAACGGCTACTAGCAACTCTTGATTTTCTTGCGGGTATTAAGGTATTAAAGTTAGGCATTGGTGATAATGTTGTAGGTAATTTAACTACAGT
>CAYMZW010000067.1:0-21227 GCA_964395005.1 uncultured Rivularia sp. | reverse complement strand
TGCCAAACTCCATCCGCTGCCAAACTCCATCCGCTGCCAAACTCCATCCGCTGCCTAACTACATCCGCTGCCTAATTCCGATTCTCAACTGAAGCCGAAGCACGAATTGATTCTGCAACGAAAGCAACAATTGCAGATACTACTATTAAAATCACGCTTAAAGCATTAATATCTGGTTTTACACCCGTTCTAATGCGGCTAAAAATTTCCATCGGTAAAGTATTTGAACCGCTACCAGCAGTAAAACTTGCAATTAAAAAGTCATCCAAACTAAGCACAAAAGCTAACAAACAACCAGCAATAATTCCCGGCATTAATTGCGGCAACAATACTTTAACAAAAGCTTGAAAAGGTGTAGCACCTAAATCTAAAGCAGCTTCTTCTAAATGAGGATCTAAATTAGTTAATCGAGAAGAAACAACAACAGCTATATATGCCAAACAAAATACCACATGAGCCGCAATAATTGTCCATACGCTCAAACGAACTGCAAACGCCGCTAAAAAAACCAAAGTAGCCACCGCGATCGCAATGTCGGGGATAATCAACGGTAGATAAGATATTCCTCGATATAAACTCTTCCCCGGAAAGCGATAACGCGCCAAACCCACCGCCATCATAGTTCCCAGCACGGCAGAAATACTTACAGCACTAAAAGCAACTATCAAACTATTTTGTAAAGCCGATAAAATCCGCTCATCTTGAAATAACTTTTCGTACCATTCCCAAGTAAATCCTTCCCAAGCTCCGCTATAAGCCGACTTATTAAAACTGTAAAAAGCCAGTACCGCGATCGGTAAATACATCAGAACATACATAAACAGCGAGAAAACCCCCTGCCATCCGATACGCAGTTTTTTCTTCGGTGGAGATATATTCATGCAAATGGTTATTAATAAGTATTAATAAATAAAAAGGTTTGTCGGGACTTTCATAGCATGATTTTGGGAAAAAGTCAATGAAGGGAATGGGGAACGGGGAACGGGGCAATGGGTGTTTTGCCCGCAAACGTCTGGAGACGTAAAATTTTACGTCTCTACAATCTCTTTCTCTCTCGTTACAAGGCTCAGCCTTGTAATGCATTCTCTCTCGTTACAAGGCTCAGCCTTGTAATGCATTTTCAGAGGCTCTGCCTCCAGCCTACTTTGAAGGCAGAGCCTTCAAGTAACGGGTTCCCAGCCAGAGACTGGGAACCAGTAATTACCAATTACCTATTCCCTATTCCCTATTCCCTATTCCCTATTCCCTATTTACAACTTCGTACCGCATTCAGCACAGAAGTTATTTGTACCTTGGTTTTTTGCACCGCAATTACTGCAATAAATTGGCTCTTGAGATGTTTTCGGTGGCTGTTTGGCTAAACCAACCATTTGAGCGTTGGTTTTTCCGGGGCCTACCATTGGATAACAGTTTTCATCTTTGGTAACGCGAGCGTTGACGACAACTGGGCCATCATGGGCAATAATTTCGGCGATCGCACTTTCGAGTTGTTCTCGCTTCTCGATTACCATTCCTTTGATGCCGTAAGCTTTACAGAGCAATTCGATATCTGGCATTCCTACTTCCATGTTGGAATTAGAATAACGCTCGCCGAAAAATGCTTGCTGCCACTGACGCACCATTCCTTGCCAACCGTTGTTAATAATCACTGTCTTGACATTTATACCGTATTGTGCAAGGGTTCCCAATTCTTGCAGATTCATTTGGAAGCTAGCATCGCCGCTAATACAGATAACTTCTTCATCGGGAAACGCAACTTTTACGCCCATTGCAGCGGGAACGCCAAAACCCATCGTTCCCAAACCTGCGCTAGAAATCCAGCGACGGGGGCCATTTTTAAGGAATTGCGCTGCCCACATTTGATGCTGTCCGACATCTGTGGTGTAGTAAGCGTAGGGTGCTTGACGAGCAATTTCGCTGATTACTTCTTGGGGAGAAATACTATCGGCATGGTGTGGTACCACCAAAGGATAGTCTTCTTTCCAACGGTTAATTAAATTCAACCACTCTTGAGTTTGGTTTGGTGCTTGTTTAATATTTCTTTCTTCACAACGACGCAGCAATTCTGTTAAAACTCTTTTGACATCGCCAACAATCGGCACTTCGGGAATGCGGTTTTTACCAACTTCCGCCGGATCTATATCAATGTGAATTACCTTAGCACGGGAAGCGAATTCATCTAACTTACCCGTTACCCTGTCATCAAATCTAGCACCGACGCAAATCAACAAATCGCAATCGGTAACGGCGAAGTTGGCATAGGCAGTACCGTGCATTCCCAACATTGACAACGAAAGCGGATGATGTTCGTCAAAAGAACCGATACCCATCAATGTAGTGGTGACGGGGATCGAAAATAATTCCGCTAGCTGTTGAACTTCCTCATGAGCGCCGGAAGTAATCGCACCACCTCCCACATACAAAAGAGGACGACGGCTTTCGCGAATCAGTTGAATCGCTGCATTAATTTGTCGGGGATTTCCCTTTACCGTCGGACGATAACCAGGTAATTTTACCGAACCTGGTTCTACAGGAGTGTAATCAAATTCCTCAAATGCCACATCTTTGGGAACGTCAATTAAAACAGGTCCCGGACGACCACTAAGAGCGATATGAAAAGCTTCCGCAACAATCCGCGCCATGTCTCTAGGGTCGCGAACTACGTAGGAATGTTTGACAATTGGTAACGTAATTCCGTAAATATCGGTTTCTTGAAACGCATCAGTACCAATCGCAGTTCGCGGTACCTGCCCCGTAATCACAATCATTGGAACCGAATCCATATGAGCGGTAGCAATGCCAGTGACTAAATTAGTTGCACCAGGGCCAGAAGTACCAAAACAAACACCAACTTTACCAGTAGCGCGAGCGTAACCATCCGCAGCATGAGAAGCACCTTGTTCGTGTCGAACTAAAATATGCTTGATGCCACCACTAGCTTCATCTTTATATAAATCGTCATAAATCGGTAAAATAGCCCCACCGGGATAGCCAAAAATATGCTCGACTCCGTGACGCTTCAAACTATCAATTAACGCAAAACCACCACTAGCACGTTGTGGAAAAGTATTTGATTCGGAGGAAATAGAAGTTTGAGAAGAGGTAGATTCAACTTGTGAGCGGATTTGGGAAGACGATGACACGGCAAACCTCAGTTATTAGCTACTTAACTTAGAAAATCTGTATGCAGTTGAAACTTTATTTTAATACTCCATGCACAACTTTATAAATAAGTCTATTGTCAAGAAATGCCCAAATTTTAACAAAGTCGTTCAGCCGTCAGTATGTCTGATACCACAATTGGAGCTTACATGATGATAATTGAGAAAAAGCTGTTGGGGAGCATTTTTATTTCGAGCTTGGTTTCAATTATTGATTTTTACAGTTTGGAAGGTAAATTTAGCAATCTTAATATTTAGCTTAGGATGGTTATTTATTTTCAACTGGAAGGTAATTATGTTGTCTGAATTTGACTGGGTATTAATTTTAGTTTTCACCTGCTTGTCATTTTTGAGTTTATTCACGTGGAGGAGGTTTTTAAAAGGGGATTCTCTGGAAGAAGCTTTTAAAACAGCATTAGTCAGAACCTTCTTTGGTTCCCTTGGCATTTTTATAGTCAGATTTTTGTGGAGTGGCAATTAAATAACCAAAGCGAAAAATAAATTCGCTACATTGTAATAGTTAAACAAAACTAACACTACAGCGTTATCTCGCTGAGCATATTTGAGCGGTTGTAGATTGTCGTAGTTATTAATGCCAATGGCGTTAAGCGAAGCCAAAGCCGAAGGCGATCGCCCAATTTTTTCCCATCTTGCCTTCCAATTATCCGCGTTTATTATTTCCGCTTAAATTTAAAAGTCATCGCACCTTTACCTCCAGCTTTACCACCACCAATTCCCAACAAGCTAATTTGCCCTTCACCATTAATCTCTACAGACAACTCTACTTCATCAAGCTGCATTTTAGAATTCGGCTCCTCTGTTTCATCAAGCATCTCTCTCATAGCTTGTATAAAACTCTTCATTTCTTGCTTAAGTTTCGCTACCTGTACAGATTTTCTTTTAACAATAGCAATTCCTTCTTTGTCTCTTTTGAAAACTATTTCTTTGGTATTTCCGCCAATTATCCCTCCAATATCGCGGCTTCCGTTACGACTACCATTGTTATCTTGAGTAGGTATTGAAGCCCCAATTCTTCCTCCAATATCGCGACTTCCATCGCGGCTACCTTGGTTATCTTCTTGAGTAGGTAATGAAGATGTTTCTTCAGTGATAATCCAAATGTTTTCTGGGGTTTGCTCTGACATCTGCTTGATTCCTATAATTTTAATTAATTAAACTAAATGTTATAAATCATACTTGCATATTTAATTACCATATATTTTGTAGTACAACCCGGATGGTTTGACAGAATTGTGTCAAGTTAAGTTTCCGCAATAGCTATAAAATAGGACTTACGCATTCACCTGAAGGGTGTGGCTCATCGCAACGGTATCCGCAGGCATTTCAGACCCCCTCGATCCCCCCAACCCCCCTTTTTTAGGGGGGGCTTTGCGTAAGTACTGAAAAAAAGACATTGCATTACAACGTCTCTACACATTAATAAATCTTGATTTATATATAAGAGCGCAGGAAATAACTTAACTCCTAACTCCTAACTCCTAACTCCTAACTCCCATGCCCCATGCCCAATCCCCCATGCCCAATTTCTAAATAACGTCTGTCAAAACTTTACGAGTATTGTGCCAAGCCCAAATACCGATAGTAGCAACTATAAAGCTTATTGCTAAAAGTACGGGACGCAAGCCGAAATAATTTGTTAGTCTTTCGGTAATTAACAACGGTGCCGTCAAAGCAATATTTACAGCGTGATTTTGGAAGCCAAACATCTTACCGTGCATTTCTGGTGGTGTTTGCTGCTGAATTAAGGTTTGCATCGGTACGGCAATCAAAGCTGCACCCAAACCTAATAAAACACTAAGCCCTAAAGCCAAAGGCAAATTATAAATGAATGTGAACACCGCTAATACAAATGCCATGCTTAAAAATCCGAATAAAGGTAAAGGTTTATGATGGAATTTCTCACCCCAATGACCTAAAATTCCTGCTCCTAAAACCATTCCTACCCCTGCTGCTGCAAGGAAGAAGCCAAATTGTTTTTCTTGTAAACCAAATTTTTCTGCCAGTCTAATTGATAGTGCAACCAAGGCAGCAAAAACGCAATACAAAGCAGTTAACTGCACCATCGCGTTCATGATTAAACGCTTTTTCTTCAGATAGCGCAGGCAATCTTTAAATTCTTCTAACGGGTTAACTTTTTCTGCTTGGCTAGTAGGTTTACTGCTCTTTAACTTTGCGGGTATTTTTATCAGCGAGGAAAGTAAATATAGCCCACCCACAACTAACTCTTGCCCGTATCCTTCTCCCAGCCAATTTTTACCCAGGCTTAATAAAGGTTCGCCGATTGCAAAACCTATTATTATAGCACCCATCATCGTGCTAGTAAACAGTGCATTAGCAGCCATCAAATTGTCTCGCTTGACCAAAATTGGTATAGCAGCTTGCTCTGCTGGCGCGAAAAATTGCACGATTACAGAGTTAGCAAAAGTGATTGCTAATAAAATCAAAAATTCTCTTGGTAAAAATGGAATTGCTATAGTTAAAAGTCCTCGCAGCAAATCCGAGCCAATCATAATCGGCTTTTTGGGGAAGCGATCGACAATGATACCGCCTAGGGAGCCAAGTAAAATCGCCGGTAAAGTAAACGCAAGGAACAAATCCGCACGTCTACCATCATCAGCTTCAATTACACCTGCTGCAAGTGGGTACTTATCAAGCAGTGCAATTGTCAATACGAAAAAGATTTTGTCTGCTAGCTGACATATGATTTGTCCTATCCAAACCAGCATGAAATTACGGTTTCTGAGTACCGCACCAAATCCTTTATTAACAGCAGCAGGTTCAGTTGGAAACATTATATGGTGGGGGTTAGTGACTGCATTGTCGGAAGTAAGTTAGGAGTTAGGAATTAGGAGTTAGGAGTTAGGAGTTAGTAGTTAGTAGTTAGTAGTTAGTAGTTAGTAGTTAGGAATCAGGAGTTAGGAGTTAGGAGTTAGTAGTTAGGAGTTAGGAGTTAGGAGTTATACAATCATTTATGTTTCAAATACAGATAATAAACCGCACTAAGGAGTCAATGGTAGTAGGAGCATTTTACTTCCTAATTGCGAGGGGTAAGATAGCGGACACTACGTCCATTCATGTTCTATAAATATAAATTATGAATTATAAATTTAATTCCTAACTCTTAACCCCTAACTCCTAACTCTTAACTCTTAACTGTTAACTCCGCGCCTCATATTTTTTAACTTATAAATTCTCCTCCCATTTATATTCAAGCTTTTCCGGATTAAATTTCTTCATAACGTTTTAATAATATGCAGGATAAATTCACTTGCATTGAGGGATAGTGGTAATTCTTCTGATGGTGAATCTACTAGATAACCCTCAACAGTTGAAGGCGATCGCCATAATTCTAAATGGTCTACGGCTGGTTGTGCATAAAAGTTATTATGACTGCTACCAAGCAAGCAAGAACTCCAGTGAGTGAAGTAATCGTGACTCATCCGATGGATAGGGAAATTACCAGCCAAAGGTACCATCCACCCATCTATAGCAATAAAAGCCTTAACATTACCTCCGAAAAACTGCCATAAACTAGCAGCAGTAATCGCTCCAACGACACCAGCACTGAAGCTAATAAATACACATGGTGATTTTAGTTGATCTGCTAAACACTCGCGTAAAAACTGGTAGATATGAAATCCTGATAAAGCAGATAGATTATTTGCTGGAAATTCCAGTATATTCACTGACTTTTGATTCAAAGAGCTATGAGAATTTGCCTTATTTAAACTTTTGATAAAGCTTTTAGTCAAGGTAGATTCGTGAATTCCAGGACAAATAATTACGTTCATCGGCTTTAACTAACAGATTTACAACTTCATACTTTGACAGTTTAGATAGTCATGAATATAACTTTTATTAAAAAACTACTTAGAAAAGTAATTATTTTTGATAAATTTAGATAAATACAAAGTTTCTCCCTATCTTTTATATTAAATCTATTCAGAGAATAATTAATGTACGGCAACTATCAAATATTACGGTTAAATACAAAAACGTAAATTTTTTTATCGAAAGATAAAGGGGTATGTAATTAAAACTCTAAATATATAATTTTAGGATATGCTATCCCCCAGGATAGGATAATTTTCTATACTGAAAAAGTAAAACGTTCTACCAAGGTTGCACAGAGGAATTAATAGTGGTAACTACACCAGAAAAAATCCAACATACCCACGAGCATCTACCAAAACAAGATCGAGTTGCTGTACTACTTATGGGCTACGGCGAAGTAGAAAGCTACGAAGATTTTGCCAATTATAACGAGCAAGCTTTGAATCTACTCACAGCAAAGTTTGCACCAGTACCAACCTGGATTTACCCACCTCTAGCAAAGATGTTGGCGATATTCGATCTTCATGAATGGGGACATACACACGATAATTTTATTTCACCCCACAACGCCATCTTTGAAAAGCAACGCGCTGGAATTGAACAACAATTACAAGAGAAATGGGGCGATAAAGTACAGGTTTTCAAGGCTTTCAACTTCTGCGCTCCCCATCTTCCCCATCAAGTCTTAGCCGAAATCCACAATCAAGGCTTTGATAAACTGCTCATTTATCCATTGTTAGTAGTTGATTCTATCTTTACCAGCGGTATTGCTCTGGAACAAGTAAATAAGGGTTTATCCCAAATGGCTGATGGTGAAGAGCATTGGCTAAAATCACAGCGCTACATTCCTACTTTCTACAACGAACCCAAATACATCAAATTGTTGGCGAAACTTGTAGAAGAAAAGATCGCAGCAGAATTAGCTAACGCTTACCTGCCTTCGGAAATTGGTATCGTATTGATGAATCACGGTTGTCCCCACAAAGCCAAAGGATTCACTTCAGGAATTACCGAGTCTCAAATACTCTACGATTTGACACGCGAAGAATTAATCAACCGTTACCCATTAATTTCTGTAGGTTGGTTAAATCACGATACACCTTTGATTGAATGGACACAACCTAACGCCGAGCAAGCAGCTAAAAACCTGATTCAAATAGGTGCAAAAGCAATAGTATTTATGCCCATCGGCTTTGCAACAGAAAATCACGAAACTCTCTTAGACGTACATCACATTATCCATAAGGTTGAGAAAAAGCATAATGTAAACTGCATTCAGATGGATTGCGTCAACGACCATCATGAATTTATGATCATGGCTGCTGAATGGGCGGATTCTCACATCGAAGAGTTATTGTCAGAAGAAGTAACAGCAATTAATCCTTCGCAAGCTGTAGCTCATCATCATCATCATTAATTAATAGGGAATAGGGCATAGGGCATAGGGCATTGGGAATAGAACAAAACTTAGAGCTACAATTCTCTTTTCCTTATAATTTCTTTGTTTTCTCCCATATTAAGTAAAATGAACCGTGACTTTAGTTGCGGTTCATTTTATTTATAGTTATTAGTGTCCGATTAAAACGTTATTATATTTTTGAGAGTAGTGCTTTGCCCCATTAAATATTATAGGTTTTCTCGCACATCTGCCTAGGGTTGAAAACCCCAGTCTAATAGACAAAGTCCTATAAATAGGACTAGAAAATTAATCATAAATCTAAATCAAATAACCCGCTTTCATTAATTATTTTTCCTCAACTATGTAGTAATTTAGAAAGCAAAATTAACTGATAACTGATAACTGATAACTGATAATGGCTAAATTATTTGAATCAATCACCGAAGAATTACAAAAGTTTATTGCGAACCAGCAGATGTTTTTTGTTGGTACAGCACCTTTAGATTGCAACGGACATGTAAACCTTTCTCCTAAAGGTAATAACACTTTTCGTATTCTTTCACCACACAAAGTTGCTTATCTCGATTTAACAGGAAGCGGAAACGAAACATCAGCGCATTTACAAGAAAACGGACGCATTACCTTTATGTTTTGTGCTTTTGAAGGAGCGCCGTCTATTTTGCGTCTTTACGGTAGCGGAAAAACTATTTTACCTAACAATTCAGAATGGGAATCCTTATATTCACAATTTCCCCAAATACCGGGAACCCGTCAAATAATAGTAGCTGATATTGAGAGGGTTCAAACATCTTGCGGGATGAGCGTACCTTTATATGAGTTTCAAGGGCAGCGAGAAAATTTAGTTAAATGGGCAGCTAAAAAAGGGGCTGAAGGAATTAAGGAATATCATCAAAAGAAAAATATGGTGAGCATCGATGGTTTAGAAACTCCGTTGAGTGAAATATTATAGGAATAAAGATTGCAAAATTATTATTAACTTTTAGATGTAAGCAAGTGGCTCAAATTAGATATGAAACCTCACCCTCAATCCCTCTCCTTGTTAAGGAGAGGGAAGCTGGAGGAAATGAATGCTACGTCTCTACAACTCCTAACTTTTAAATCATGGTAGTTCAAAACCAGCAATTAACCCTCGAAGAGTTCTTAAATCTTCCTCCTGGTGAAGGAGATATCACCTACGAACTCATTGACGGAAAAGCAATGCCTAAAATGTCACCAAAAAAATTTCATTCTACACTTACCCGCGCTTTTCTTTTTTTAATTGATGCATGGTGCGAAGAAAAAGGAGAAATATTTCCCGAATGGTCAATTCTATTAACTCGTAATGGACGCGATTGGGTACCAACACCAGATTTACTATATGTTTCCTACGAACGTTTACCAAATGATTGGAATGAAAATGAAGCTTGTCCAGTTCCACCAGATTTAGCAATTGAAATTATCTCACCCGGACAAACCTTTGGACAAATGGCAGGTAAAGCGCAAGATTATTTAAACGCTGGAGTGTTGCGAGTTTGGGTAGTAGATAGCAAAGACAGAAGCATTACCGTTTTTTATCCAGGTGCAATATTAAAGACTTATAGAGGTGATGAAGTAATTACCGATTCTTTATTTACAGGTTTAGAATTTACCGTTGAAGAAGTATTTAAAAAAGCGAAAATTCCAGCGAAAAATAATTCTAACTCATAAATTCTAACTCTTAACTCCTAACTCCTAACTATTAAATCATGGTAGTTCAAAACCAGCAATTAACTCTCGAAGAGTTCTTAAATCTTCCTCCTGGTGAAGGAGATATTACTTACGAACTCGTTGATGGAAAAGCAATTCCTAAAATGTCACCAAAATTTTTTCACGCTAAACTTACCTTTATTCTTTGTAACTTGATTAAAAACTGTTGTGAAGATAAAGGAGAAGTATGGGCAGAATGGTCAATTTCATTAATTCGTAATGGACGCGATTGGGTACCAACACCAGATTTACTATATGTTTCTTATGAGCGTTTACCAAATGATTGGAATGAAAATGAAGCTTGTCCAGTTCCACCAGAATTAGCAATTGAAATTATCTCACCCGGACAAACTTTTGGACAAATGGCAGGTAAAGCAAGAGATTATTTAAATACTGGAGTATTAAGGGTTTGGGTAGTAGATATTGAAGACAGAAGTATTACAATTTTTTACCCAGATGAAGCACTGAAGATTTATAGAGGTGATGAAGTCATTACTGATTCTTTATTTGCAGGTTTAGAATTTACCGTTGAAGAAGTATTTAAAAAAGCGAAAATTCCAGCAAAAAATAATTCGTAGGGTACTGTTACGGCTTTACTATTTATCCTTTTAAATTATATGTTTGAAAATGCCGTAACGCACCGGAATATTTAAATAGCCATTCGATTTGCAACCCTTGGCGGATTTTAAATTTCACAATCTATAAATAAAACAATGATTATCGAAGTTGCAATTTTAAATATAAAAGACGGAATTTCAAATGAATTTGAAGCAGCATTCAAACAAGCTACAAAAATCATTTCTTCAATACCAGGTTATATATCTCACGAATTACAAAAATGTATCGAAGTTCAGAACCGCTATATTTTACTTGTCCGTTGGGAAACTTTAGAAGCTCATACCGTCGGGTTTAGAAAATCAGCAGAATATCAACAATGGAAACAACTTTTACATCATTTTTACGAACCTTTTCCCATAGTAGAACATTATTATTCTGTATTCTAATTACTCCTATCTCTTTCTACCTCTTTTCTCAGCGCTCTCCGCGCTCTAGTAAGGTTTTTTAAAAATCAGTAATCTTTTGCCGGGAAGGAAGTAATTGGAACTGTTAAACAATAAAATATATTGTCCGATAACATAATTGGAAAACTTTCTGGTAATTCAGATTTAGTAACTCGTACAAAACCATTCTTCTCATAGAATTTGTGAGCAACTGTGAATTTTTCAATAGTTCCCAAACAAATCTTTTTAACCTTTCTCTCCCCAGCCCAACTAACAAGAGAATTCAGCAATTTTTACCTACACCACAACCGCGATAGTTACTATTTACAAACATTTTTCTCAAAGCTAAATTTTTACGATCAAAGTCAATTGCAGCAATCGTACCAATTACTTTATCTCCATCCAATGCTACCCAAAAGTTACCGTTACCTTGTTGATAAAAATTAGGAATATTCAATAAATCGGGTTGATCTGATAAAGTTATCGAAACACCAAACTCTTGCTGCTGAATTCTCAAAATTAGATCGATAACTTGAGCTTGATACTGGGGATGATAAGTAGATATTTTAATTGACACTAATTGGTTCCTTAGTAAAAAACTGATTTTTGAATGAAAAAGCATAAGCACTTTCACCATAATCATTAAGATATTGTAAGCGCTTTTTAGCTTCATCAACTGTCGGTATATGTCCCATCGGAACCCACCATAACGCCATATTTATTCCCGACGATTTACGAAACCACTTTTGGCGATCGCGCATTACTTTTCCATGCTGACTGCGATAAACAAATTGCTTCAAATCATCGATTGTTTCCCAAACCGATAAATTAAAAAGTATTAATTCATCATCATAAGCGTTAATACTTGTTGCATTTCCTGCTTCAGTTTGCAATCTCCATACAAATCCCGGAGCGCTATCCGCTAACTTATTAATTGAATCTAATTCCGCCACAAAATCAGCCATGATTGGATTGCTAAGTGGAGCAATCATGCGAGAAATATTAACTTGAGACAAGTTATGAGATTTGCTTGTCATGAATTTATAAGTAAACCCGATTTAACTAAGTTTTGAATTCTGCTATCTCATCATCTATGATTCAAACTTGACAATCAAATAACTGCTTCTATAGCTTGTATAAAAGCTATTTATAGATAATAGGTATTAAAAATTATGGATACTCTGCATATGAAAATTTCTCAATTACGAGCCGTAGTTGCAGTAGCAGATTATGGAAACTTTAGTGAAGCGGCTTTGGAATTGCAGCTTACTCAGCCAGCCATCAGTCATGCTATAGCTACCCTAGAAGCAGATTTGGGTGTACCTTTATTTGTTAGAGGGCGACATGGTGCAGTACTAACACCTGCCGGAGAGCGAATTTTATACCATGCTCGTCAAGCGCTACAACAAATAAAAATGATGCATCAAGAGGCAAATCGGCACAAAGGATTACGTGGTGGTAATGTACGAATTGCTTCTTTTCGCAGCGTTGCAACTCATTTATTACCCAAGGCTATTTCTCAATTTAACGAACAATTTCCACAAGTTGCTGTAAATATAGTTGAGCGCCCCCACTATCTTGATATAGAAAATTGTTTGCGTGAAGGGTTTGCTGATATTGGTACTACTTATCTACCTACAAAAGATGAATTTGAAGGCTGGGAAATTCTTAAAGATGAATATATTGTTCTATTTCCGCCGAATGTCAAAATAAATAGTCAACCTACTTGGGAAGACTTAGCCGCATATCAACAAATTATGCTTCCTGCTTTACCGTGCGGTGGTATTCTTCACGAACATTTGCAGGTAGTAGCGCCTTTTTTAAATACTGTTAGCGATATTCAGGAAGATTCCACTGTGGTAAGTATGGTTAATCAAGGATTAGCAGCGGCTATTCTTCCTCGTTTAGCAGCTTTACCAATTCCCCAAAATATACGGGTATGCAGTTTACCAACACCTTTTGCAAGAGTTATTGGAATCGCGACTTTATCAGATACCCTTCACGTACCAGCAGTTTTTACCTTTTTAGAAATGCTGAAAAAATTCGATTTTCAAACTTTAGCAGAATCTACAGTTTAATTATCGATCCCCGACTGCCAATTTGCAATTATAAGTTTAATTACTCTCCGTTAAATTATTAATCAGAAAGCAAACTAAGACTTTATCCTAAAATAGTTGCTCTTTGATTCGTGAATTAAAATGTCTCATAACTCTCTAGAAAATATTTACAATTACTTAAAAATATCAGATAAAATTGCTACTGCCGGACAACCATCTGTAGAACAGTTTTCTCATATAAAAGAGGCGGGATATCAAGTTGTTATTAATCTGGCGTTAAAAGATTCTTCTAATGCTTTGCGAAACGAAAAAGAGATTGTCGAAACTCAGGGAATGCAATACATTCATATACCCGTAATTTGGGAAAATCCGACTGAGGATAAATTACAAGAATTTATTCAGGTAATGAAAACAAACGTTGATAAAAAAATCTTTGTTCATTGTGCAGCTAATAAGCGCGTATCTGCTTTTATATATCTTTATCGCCGCTTTCAAGAAAGTGTTAATAATGAAGCTGCGAAAAAGGATTTACATCAAATTTGGATTCCGAATGAAATTTGGCAGCAATTTATTCAAGAAGTAGGAAATAACTGAGATTAATTGGCTAATAACTGGCTCCTAGTCAGAGATTAAGAACCTATGACTTGAGACTGTGCTTCCAGTATAAATGGAGGCAGAGCCTCCTGGAAATGCATTACAAGGCAGAGCCTTGTAACGAGACGATCAAATCAAAAATAAATAACAAAGAAAATGAATAAATTATTAAATATTATTTTCTTCATACAACTTTGTGCCCAAACGTGATAACGTTTATAACTCATTGCAACTTGAGGGTTTTTCCTCTTTTTGCGGCTGATATTTGCTACAACATTATTAACCGTGTCGTAGTTATGTCCTCGTATTTGCGCGGGTTAAATTATTAACTATGTCTTCTCAACCTACAATTCAAAGTATATATACTGATGGCGCTTGTACCGGCAATCCAGGTCCCGGTGGTTGGGGTGTTGTTGTTTACTTCGATGATGGTTCAGTCCACGAACTCGGCGATGCATCAAAAAAAACCACTAACAACAGAATGGAAATGCAAGCCGCGATCGCAGCTTTGAAATTTCTAGAATCTTCCGGACAAAACAAATCTATTACTCTTTACACCGACAGCGAATATCTGATTAATTGCGTCACAAAGTGGGTAAAAGGATGGAAGCGTAAAGGCTGGAAAAAATCTGACGGAAAACCCGTACTTAACCAAGATTTATTGCAAATTCTTGATAATCTTAATAATCAACAAATTAAATGGCAGCACGTTCGCGGTCACGCTGGTAATATAGGTAACGAACGTTGCGACACAATCGCCCGTGGTTTTGCTTCAGGGAAAATACCATCACTAAAGCGAATGCTGGATATAAATATCAGTGATGCTAATTTCGCACAAAAAGCCGAAGTTGAGGTATCATCTACATCTAACTCACACATTACGCCACCCGTTATTAACAAAAAGATACATAATAGTACTCTTGAGTCGGACACAAACAATACGAAAACTATGGAATCATCTAGCGCTTCTGCTACTTTGCAAAACGAAGATTTACCACGCGAAACAAGAGTATCGCAACTCCGGAGTTTAGTTGAAACTCTTCGCATTGCTGACGAAATAGCCGAAAAAGGTTACTTAATCACTAGTTCGGAACTAGCGGACTTAATGAACGTTCATGCTAGTGCTGTTACCAGTCGCGGCGACCAATGGCGCTGGAGAAACTGGATCGTTTCCCGAGTACGTCGCGAAGGCAATCAAATACTCTGGGAACTCGAACGTGCAGATCAACTTGACGACAATGAAGGAGAGTAAAAATAGCTCACGGAGTTAGGAGTTAGGAGTTAGGAGTTAGGAGTTAGGAATTGGGAATAGGGCATAGGGCATGGGGCATGGAGCATTGGTAATTTCGATTCTCTCTCTTGTCACGCCACTTTGTTCAAGGGGGGGAACCCCCCGTTCACCCGTTCACCGCTAGGTGCGGCTTAGGGTGCGGCTTAATTTGGCGGGAAGAACATCTCCCCGCCAACTTCTCTTTGCACGCAAGTAGCTCCCCTTGTCTCCCCATCTCCCCTTCCCCCTATCTCCCCATCTCCCCATCTCCCTGCCTCCTTCAACCATACTCCCGTCCTCGCCACTGTCGCGGGGTGCGGAAAGCTGACAGGAAAATTCTTAAAACTGCTAAGGGGTCTGCGATTGGTGAAAGCCAAAATAACCAGCCCCCTTTGGTTTGGGTGAAATCATATGAGGCTGCTATTGCTAGAAGCATCAAAAAACGAATTAATAGTAAAAATAGGTTTAGCAATAGGAGAAGGAGAGGGGGAGAGAAGAGGAGATCGGGGGAGGGGGAGACAGGGAGATGGGGGGAAAGAAGTAATAATGACAGCACTATCATTAAAGGCAAACCTTGTACTGATGCTAGTAACCATAAGTCCCCCCAAATTTGAGCGCGAGAGGATGCGTCTTTAAGATCGAGGCTTCTTCCCCATTCTTTCCAAGTTTCGGCTGCACCTTCGTACATCCTTACTTTCAGGACTTTTGCTCCATCCAAGAAACCAACTTTAAACCCGGTTGCAGCTATATTTCTTGCTAAGGTTACATCATCGCAAAATGAACTTTTAGCAGTGGTATAACCATTTACTTTCTCTAAAACAGAACGACGACACAGAAAACATTGTCCGTTCGCCATTACGCGCTCCGATGTCTGGGCATTTACCCCGGCAGGATCGAATCTATAAAGTAGCGTTATTAACAGCGCCGGTTGAAGTAAAGATTCGCCGGGATATTTAAGGATAAACTGAGGAGAAAGAGAAACTAAATCGTAATTGAGATCCAAAGCAGCCTTTACTAAACCAGCAACTAAACCGGGTGCTGGTTGAGTATCTGCATCCATTCCCAAAAACCATTCACTATTAGGAGAAGTTTGCAAAAAGCCATTGTGTAAAGCCCAAGGACGACCTACCCAGTCTGTTGGTAAAGGGTCGTCTGTTATCAAGCGAAAACGCGGATCTTTTTCAATCGTTGCTTTTACCAAATCGCGAGTACCATCTTGGGAATTACTATCTACAACGATGACTTCTCGCACTTCATAACTTGCCCGACTTAAACCAGTTAATAAAGGGTTAATACGTTCGGCTTCGTTGAGAGTCGGAACCACTACGCTAACATTCCCTAAAAGATCCGGTGTAGGATTTTGAGGTTGAATCGGAGGTTGACGAAATGGCCCTTTTAGTAGACGCGACAGCAGAACAAAAACTGCTGGTACCTGAATAAGTAAAATCAAAAGCGAGATACCGCTTAAAAGCTCCTGCATTATTAACCACTTGATTGAATCGTTACTTTAATGCAACTTTTAGAGAAGCAACTGCAACTTCCCCCGCTGCATTTTCGGCACCATCATCAGCATAAGAAGTTGGTGGGTTAGGACTTTTTATCCATAAAACTAAAGCTGGAATAACACCTAAAATTAAGCCTATAGAAACCGGAACAATATAACCATCTCCCAAACTTAGTCCAGCAGCAAAAACAAAGTTACTTAAATAAACAATCAGAGGTAAAACTAATTGACTGCGCCATAATTTAATCGGCTTGTTTCCCCATATCAGAGCCGCTATCCCCATAAATAGTGCGCTAGTACCAAACCAACCAGCATAATTTCGGTAAGGTGTTCCAAAGAAATCTCCCGGAGTTTCCCAGTACCAGAAAGGAAAAGCAGTTTGACTCATCGCAGGTTCAAGTGCAAAATCCCAACTTGTGAAGAGTAAAGCACCAATCGCGATCGCAGCAATATGGCGAATCAAAGTTGGTTTTTCGGCTACTTTTAAACCACTTCTGGCAATTAAGTAAGCTGACAAACCGACATAAAACCAGGACAAAGGAATTGTAAACGGAACCAATCCGCCAATTTTATAACCCAAACCGCTAAGATAGCTATAATCGCCAAAAGGAAAACCAGTACTAGTTCCGAGCAATTCGCTACCTACCGATATCAAAACAGAAGGAACCAGAAAACCCAGCCAAGCCTTCCATCCCAAAACTCTACAAGCATAAATAGAGACAGCTATTATTCCGAAAATAATATCCACTACACCACCATTAGCCATACTCAACCGCATGGCTGTTTGTCCAACGTCTCCAAAATTCAAAATCATTTTGGCATTAGGTATGACCAACATAATACCTACAAGCCCAAAAACCTTAGCCAAAATATGACTTATAAGGCAGACGCGCTCCGCAATAACAGATTGTCTCATGATAATCCCTTAACAAGATATGATAGACCGCAACTTAGCTGATAATAGTTTACAAATGTTTAAGTATTATTGAAATAAATTTTAACGAAATCTTATTTTACCCATAAAGTCGCCAAAATATCTGAACAAGCCTTCTTTAAAATATCAAAGATAGGATTATAGTCTACGGCATTGCAGAAAAAAGAATCTTTCGGGGTTAATTTTCAGGCAAGACTCTTAACTAAACGCTTCTATTTTTATAAGTAAAATTACATACAAGTTATCTAAAATTTAGTTATTTTAAAAACCATTTAGTTAAATTAATTAACTATTATTGCAGATGAGGCGCAACCAATTATGCTATCTTTTCTAAAACAACTTCCTTATGGTTCTCTTTCCCTTGTATTGCTTACATATAGTGTATTTGGCTGGATATTATCTCAAGAAAGACTGCCAG
Source organism: uncultured Rivularia sp. (assembly GCA_964395005.1). Taxonomy (GTDB): domain Bacteria; phylum Cyanobacteriota; class Cyanobacteriia; order Cyanobacteriales; family Nostocaceae; genus Rivularia. Next base: position 3,288 of record CAYMZW010000067.1, on the reverse strand, counting down.
ATTATGCATGGTTACTAATTGTAATTAGCCTTGTAATTCTTATTGCGGGCATAACTACCCCTTGGTCAAAAACCGTTAAGTATGTTCGCGTTTTATTTAATACAAAGCTGAAATCATTTGGGTTCGCGGTTTTAGGTGCTTTCTTATTCTTTCTTGTGTTTGCCGAGTTCCGAATATTTCTTGATATTATGCTAATTATTAGCGCAACTGTTTTAGTCAGATTAGATTTCCAGACGGCTGGTATAAAAGAAACACAAGCCTTTTTCCTTACTTCCCTATTTTCTGTCACAGGTTTGATGTTGGGATTTTTATTAAATCTGTTGATTTGATGAAATGGGCATTGGGGATTGGGGATGAAAAATAAAAAATAGGATGAGTAACAAACCCATCCTAGTAGTTAAAAATCTTGTGGGATTAGCATCCATGCCAGTCCAACTAAACACTATTTAAGAAGCAACAGCAGCTGGTTCAGCTTCAGTAGCGCCAGTGTAAACGCTAACCTTCTTACGGCTCTTGCCCTTTCTTTCAAAAGTTACAATACCGTCAATTAAAGCAAACAAAGTATCATCTTTACCGATACCAACATTGTTACCAGGGTGAAATTTAGTACCGCGTTGACGCACCAAAATATTTCCAGCACGAACATTTTGACCGCCATAGCGCTTTACGCCAAGGCGCTGAGCATTTGAGTCGCGTCCGTTCCGAGTACTACCTGTACCTTTCTTATGAGCCATATTTTTCTCCTTTTGATAATTATTGATAAAAAGTTAGGAGTTAGGAGTTAGGGGTTAGGAGTTATGAGTTAAGAGTTAGGAGTTTTTATTCTAACCTATGCCCTATGCCCAATTCCCTATGCCCTATGCCCTAAGCCCAATTATTACTTATTCTGCAACAACTTCGGCAGTTACAGCTTCAGCTGGTGCTTCTTGGGCATCATTGTTTGCAGTATTTTCAGCAGAAGCGACTACAGAACCATTCATGCTGATTGAATCAATCATTAAACGAGTAATTTCTTGACGATGACCGCGTTTTTTACGGGTTTTCTTTTTGGGCTTCATCTTGTATACCAAGACTTTGCGCCCTCTAAAGTGTCGCATCACCGTTCCTTCTACCGTTGCTCCCGACACTAAGGGCTGTCCAATACTAACTTCACCGTCGTGCTGCACGAATAAAACTGAATCTATAGTAACTTTCTCATCCGGTTCGTTGTGCAGTAATTCTATATCGTAAAAACGACCTGGCTCAACTTTGATCTGCTTTCCGCCAGTTTCAATAATTGCGTAACTCATTTATTTATCCTTAGAATTGCCGTACAGGTAGCTGGCTTCAAACTTTTAAAATCGTTATATCCAGCTTTTACAACGTGCCTACCTGATCCGAGCAGGAATTAGACAGCCGACAGACAATATTACTATCATGGCGGCTTCTAATGCAAGTTTTTGCTTGTTTATTTTTGTAGAGAAGCTAAAAAGTCAAGAAAAAAATGTGAATTACGATTAAGGAAAATATGAGAGCAGATAAAGCTAAAAATTATTAGCGACTTAACAAAGCGTAATCAGAAATATTTTCTTTCACAGAATTAAATGCAGGATTAGAAAAAGAACAAGCTTTCCAGTGGCTTTTGACTAAACCATCATTTAAAAGTCGGCAAGTACCACCACGTTGACCTAATGGTGTGAAATACTTGCAACATCTACAGCTTGAAGTAGAACGATTTAAAGTACTCATATTATTCTCTAGAAATTAAAAAAACATTCAAACATACACTTTTTAACAAATAGCTAGTCTATCGGCAAGCTATTTATAAATGCTGTTTACAACTATTAATGATTGCGAAAAATGATTCGACATCCCACTATCCTGGGGCTGATATTAATATTGGTTTGTATTCCTTAAGTATGAGAGGAGATAATCACCTATTAGAAGGAATTTATATCAAGTTTTATCGATGAGTATTGTTTTATAGTCTCAAGCTAATTGCACAAATTATGCTTTTAAAATAGATTTAACTGTGGCAGTCTCAATTAAACTTGACAATGCTTATGGAAACAAGTCAAGAGTAGTATTAAAATTATCCGAACTTGAACTGACAGGTTTATTAAAGTGCGAACGCCATATTTTGGATTCTATTTTTCTGAAAAATTAGCCAATTAGCTTGATATGGATAAATAAATACTGGGTGCGTTATAAGCAGTAATTTTACTTTTCCTAGATGATAGAGTTGCTTCGTTGATAAAAAGCAGTCGAAGAAGGTTAGTTACAATTGTTTAAGCCGATTCACAGCAAAAATTAATTATGTCAGTTGTAGTTGCGAAGTCTTACGTAGAGTATCGAAACGATGCTTATTGGCTAGAAGGGACTCGGATTTCCTTAGACTCCATCGTTTATGCTTTCCAAAAAGGATTATCTCCTGAAAGCATTGTTCAATCTTTCCCCTTATTAACGCTCGAACAAGTTTATGGTGCGATCGCCTTTTATTTAGCTAATCGGGATGATATTGATGCTCCTGTCAGCAGCCGAAGCAGCAGCATTTGAAGCTATGCCTCAACCATTACAAAAAGACGCTCCTGACTTGTATAAAAAACTCATAAGAGCTAAAGCAGCGAAAGGGTAATTAGAAACGTGAAAATTCAAAAAATTTCAGGATATAACTAAAAAACAATTATTAATTACAAGCTATTTCTTGCAAACAAATATGAAAAGAATAGAAGTAGAACAAAGAACTATATTTATCGGATTAGCCGGAAGCCACGGTTACGGTTTAAACCGTCCCGATTCCGATTACGATTGGAGGGGTGTATTTATCGCACCTAAGCAATATTATCTAGGATTTAACAAAGGTATCGAACAAAAAGATAGCGGTTGGAACGAACCGGGAATCTATCCTTTTCTAGATAACAGTGAAGATACCGTTATCTATGAATTGAGAAAAATTATTCAATTATTAGCAGGAGCAAATCCCAACGTTTTAGAATTGTTGTGGTTAAACGAATATCCGGTTTTAACGCCAGTCGGACAGCATTTAATTAATAATAGAAAGTTATTTTTAAGCAAAAAAGTCAAGCATACTTATTCCGGTTATGCATTTGCTCAAATCAAAAAAATAGAAACTCATCGCAAATGGTTATTAAATCCCCCGCAATCAAAACCATTACCATCTGATTTTGAGATCGAAAACGAAACACCTTTAGTTAAAGAAGAATTAAACGCTTTTCTGGAATATCTATATTTATTAATTAGAGGTAAAATTGAATTTTTAGAAGAAGCAGAACAGCTTTATAAATTATT
>CAYMZW010000066.1:0-21273 GCA_964395005.1 uncultured Rivularia sp. | reverse complement strand
CTGTGTCAATTTAAAGGTTCGCTATGTAGTGTACACACCAATAACCCCACTACCGCTATGGCATGGGGTTAACTGGCGTTATTCGGTTCCACTACCGTTACACGCCCGGAGGGCGATAGTAGGAGCGGTAGCAGGGCGATGGGGGTTAGTCTTCTTTGTATTGTTCCAACATATATATAATTTGTTGGTTTATACTTCTACGTTCTTTATCAGCGAGTTTTTTTACTCGTTCGTATATTTCTTTAGGGAAAGGAATAGTACTCTTCACAACTTCTTTATCAGCCATAAATCTATAAAAGCTTTACTCTAATTACATTACAACCATAATAAGCTTAATTTGATTGTAAAGTTATATTAATTAAGTTGTGTTTTAGTTGTAAATTACAACTTTATTAGTTAGCCTATAAATGTGAGGCACAGAAGAGACTCGCAGAGAACAAAACGAGGAATGCAAGCGCAATGTCAATTAGCCGGATTGCTTACCCCTCAAAGGTTTTAGACTCTGTATAACTTCTTAACTCATACTGTCAAAGTTGCGCTCCGCGCACACTGCCGAAAGGTAACAGTATCGCGCTAGTACTCCCCTAAAGAACATATGTAAGTCCGTAATCAGTCGGCGATATCACTTTTAAAGGACTGGGTTAGCGAGTCTGTAAAAACAGTTCCCACTAATTGCCTAACCCGTTTGTGGCGTGCGGGGTGGGACTGCTCGAAAGAGCTATTACACAAATTATTTATTGGAGATTAAACTCATGGGTTACAACACTTATCACGATACTTACTCTGTTCGCGTTATTGAAGATGCTAAACAAGGATTAAATGCGGTTCAATCATTAAATCCAGCGCCAAAAATCGCACCTAGCTTATGTTTATGTGGTTCCCTCAAGTTTTGGGATGAAATGATACAAGCAAACGCGATGTTAGTGACTAAAAATATTATTTCAATTCCGTCTGGCTTCTCTATGAAATATCCTGAAAAATTCCCCGTCGTCAAAGATTATGTATTAGACAATCCAGAGAAAATGAAGAAAATTTTTGATGAGTTACATTACCAGAAAATAATGATGGCAGATGGTATCTGGGTGTTGAACGTAGACGATTATATCGGTGATAGCACTAAGCGAGAAATTCAATTCTGTAACGAGATTAGAGATTACGGTAAAAGAATTTTTACAATTGAACCTTGTAGTTTTTGCGCTCAAAACGGCATTAAATACGAAGTGGTGCCACTCGATTGCTTAGGTGAATTTCCACAATCTTTTTACACTGATAAATATTCAATATTTTCTGGTTATCAAGATGCTTATCAAAAGTTCACTCAGAAAATAGACGGTAAGTAAATTAACTATCCCGATAGCGTTATGGCGGGAGGTTCGCGACCCCGCCGGGTTTTGTATTCGCAAGACTAATAGGAAAGACTATTTATTGTAACGGCTAGCCATAGCTGTAAATGGCATCAAACTTTATTCAATTACAACAATGACTAGAAAACAAATTCGGATTAGTTTACAACCGCAATTTCAACAGGATGCGGATGCTATTTGCGAAGCATTAGGACTGAGAGATTATTCTCAGCTATTTGCTTTTTTGATTAAGACAAACGGTACAAAATTACTCACACTAACGGAGAAAAACTAATGAATTACCCACTACTAAAACTAACTTCCGAACAAATCAAAAGCTTAACCGCTAGACAACGAATTGAATACGTAAAACAATCAATCCAACAAGAATTAGAACTTTGTAGCGATGAACCAAGCTTACACCCAATGCAAATTTATTGGGCTATTTCTGGGAATGAATGGGGTTATTTTGATTATTTATCTGAAAACTAATAAGGAGAAACACAAATGAATCTTGACGATAGAGTCGAACAAGGAAAAAGACGCGCTAGAAAAAACATTGAGTTACGGAAAAAAAGAATATTTAAAGAACTGCCTATAGAACCTCCTAACGAATTGGCAAAACAATTTGTAGACATTTGTAAGTATTTAAAACAGCAAAGTCCGGTTGTTTTGACTGATACCGAAGTTGCACAAATAGCATTAGAACTAATTAAACAGATTGGAGGTGATTAAGTAACTATGCCAGATGAAATTATAAAGTTTGACAAACAACAAATTGAGGAGGCTTACGAGCAAAACTTTTCAATTGATGAAGACGATTATTTAATTCATAAACTCGATGAATTAGAACGAAAAATACGTCAGACAGATGCTAGATACCACGCAATTAAATTACACAAGGACTTATTTAAAGATGGCTAGAAAAGCAACAGAAAAACTAAAAGAAATTCGAGAGAAAAGTACAGGTAAATCTAGTAAATCTAGTAAAGCAACTCCACAAAAACCTGTTGATAGTGCAGAGATTACTAATTTGGCTAACGCCAATTATTCATCATTAACGCACACTCAGAAAAATCTCGATAACGGTAGGCTTGATGGCTCGAATTTATCACCTGAATCGATAAAACCTTTTGAGGTTGATAAGTATAGAGTTACAGACCCACTAAAACCCCAAGAAACCGACCTAAAACAAACAGATTCGGAACGAGAAACCGCTAAACGAATTTACGCTGAAAGAGCAAACGCCCAAGCATCTTACATTGACTATTACAAAGATGCTGGCAGGATGTATCAAATTCAGGGTGCTGAAGCGGACGCTATTAAAGACGGTATTAATGCTGCTAGAAAGCAAGAAACCGCCCAAGGTGCATTTATCGATTATCGCAAGACTCAGGAAGATAACAAGCAAAAATACATTGATTATCGATTAGCAGAATACAAGACTGGTAATGCTATCGCAAAAGCACCATATACAGCAAAATCACTCGACTCGGAATTAGAAAAATTACAACACGAGTCTGCTAAAAAATCGCTTGAATCCGAAAAAGCACTCACGGATTTAGAAAATTTCCGCAAGCGCTTAAACGGTACTGATTCGAGTACGACCAAGTAAGTTAATTTACGGTCAGAGTTACCGCTCTGACCTGTTCGTAGTAAAACCACCAACAACAAACATTAAATCATGAAACTCACAACTATTACCGCTATCACTTCTACACTTGCAGGTTTATTACTCTCTTATTCGCTTTACACTAGCAATCATAAACAATTGGCTAATACTGCTGTAGTAGGAACTATGGCAGCAATAGTAGCAGCTTACGGAACTCACGAGTGGAAGCGTAGAAAGTTAGTAGAATTAGATGCTAAATTACTTGAGTTACAAGGGACTTTAGATAATACCGAAACAAGTAATAAAAAAGCTTTTAACCATCAGTTAGAAAAAGCTAGAGAATTGCAAGCGAATATTGAATCGTTGATTAAAACTCATGAGTTAGAAGTTTCTAGTTATCAACAAAAAATTAAAGATAACGAATACTTGAGAGCGAACATTACGAAACAATTAGAAACCGCACAACAACAGTTAATAGATGCTCGTGATTATGACCGAATTTATGCAGATGAAAACAAAACAAATCATACTCGTATAGCCCAACTAGAAGCAAAGATACAACAATTAGAAAAAGAAGCTGTAGAAGCGGATAAAGATTTTGACCGCGCTTTTGAGGAAGCATCTGAAAAACGTTACCAACAAATAAAAAATGAAAGGATAGATACACTATTCAGACCTTACGAGGAAGTTGTAGAAGAAACACAATCTCATTACCGCGAGTTACTTCAAATAGTAGAACATCTTAAAAAACGTTGTCGTGACCGAAAGCAATTCGTTAACGGTATGGTTGATGAGACTAACGTTTTACTTGATAATGCCTCAGACGCTTTTAATGATGAGAAAGGTAACTTACTCGGACAAATTGAACTCGGACGTGAGCGCATAGCATTATTACAACAACAATTAGATGGTATTTTATCTGAACCAAAATATTTGAATGTGGGTTACGCATTACACGGAAAAATTGCAAATGATATTGCTAAATTAATTTACGAACTAACGGGCATTCCCTTAGAAGTATTGGGTTATAAGCAAGATGAAGAGATAACCCGTGTTGGTTTGGGGTACTCGAAAGGTGCTGAAGTCGAATCAATTATTAAAACCATTGAATCTTTAACTAAAGAGATAAGTACAGCATTAAAAATTCATTCGATTACTTCTGTAAACCTTTCAGATATATCGCCTACTATTCATTTGAACTTTAGGAAGGACGCACCTAAACCAGAAAGTGTAGAAGCAATTTACAAAGCGGGCTTAATTCCTGCATCTCAGTTTTGCGATGCCGTCGCTAAGGCAACAAACCATAAAACCAAGGGTAAACCCACGTTACGAGTCATGGCAGCAACGGGGGAAGGTAAGGGAATTGCAGTTAAAAACTTACTTGCTTACTTTGCAGATATGGAAGGTTGGGAGATATGGCTTTCAGACCCTTTACACGGGAGTGAAGAAGATTATTGGGATACACCAAAAATTGCTACTGATGTTAACAAATCGGGTAGAGCTTACGAATTATTTTGTAAGTTGCACCATGAACGGCACGAATTAAAACAGCCTGGTTTTACTGACTGTAGCGTTTTAGGCGTATTTGATGAGTTTGACAAGCAACACTCTGATGATGATAAAGAGAATGCTAAAAAGATTATGACTGCAATACGTCACAGCCAACAACGCCAAATACTAATCGGTCAGTGCGCTGAAGTGGGGGCAAATGGTTGGGCGTGGGATGACATGAAAAACTGTTCCTTGTTAGTTTTGGGTGCTTCTATAGGTTCCCTTTGTAAACACCTTGCAACTGATATGGGTTGGTCAACAAATAAAAAGAATAAGGTGAAGCGCGAATACGAACGATATTCAACTTGGGCAGATAACCAAAATGCTAATAACCCTGATGTACCTAATGAAAATCAAACCCGCATAGCTTTGTTAGTGTCCGGTGATAGATACCAATTTCTAGAGGTACCAATAGCTCACAAAGGAATACTCAAGAATGGGAAAGCAATCTTCAGAACAACTTTAACGGCTACCTCACTAAGCATAAATACTCAAAATTCTGTTTCTACTAATATCAACTCTAGTCTGGTTATAGAGGATGTTAAAGCGGTTGTTAGGTGTCCCTATTGCACATCTACCAACTTGAGTAAGAACGGTAAGGACAAGAAAACCAGAAAGCAGCTTTATATCTGTAAAGACTGTAACGGCTCTCCTAGAAGCTGGTATGTAAAAGATTAACTAATAGAAACTAGTAAAATATTGACTTAAAAAGTGTCTGGGTAATCGTCGGGCTATCCCGATTATACCCCGACATATTTTTTACTAAAATGGCTGAAATGTATACACAGTAAGTAATCGGGCTACCATGATAGCATCACGGCTAGTTAAAACGCTGAAACATATACACAGCAAGGGAAACGGCGATTTCGGGAAATCGGGATACCCCCCCTATAGGGAAAACAGCCCGATTAGCCCGATTGTAGCCCGATTAATGTTAATTGAATTTTAGATAAGGTTTAACAGCGCTTCTACAATATCTCTAGTTACTGTTAGTAAACAACCTCTATTAGTTTCTATTAGTTTAAATGTTGTTTAGTTGCTGTTAGTTAAATAGTCTTATAAATTAGGATTTGCTGTTAATGTGGTTTGATTCTAGTTAATGTTATTAGATAACCTATCCTGATGAATAACTAAAATAAATATCAGGAAAGTTTAGTACCCAAGTGTACCCATTTGTACCCAATTCATGTTATAGTTTAGCAACAACGCAATAATAAGGACTTCAGCCATGATTGTTATCGATGTACCCGTTTGTACCCAAGTTAAATTACCTGCAAAAAACCGTAAATTGTTCAAATCCGTTATCGACCTCGGCAACCACTGGATTAAAGCTTATATAGATGGATATGATTTTGTTCGCGAACCTAGCTGGTTTTCTCGCTGTCTCTCTAATACTTCAGATAAGTTACCCGGTCACGTTCGTTATGTAGATGGGGGTCGGGAAGATTTAAAAAATATTTGTTGGTTAGTAGGTAATCAAGCCGTTCGCGCTGGTAGTTCCGACCTCATGAGATTAGTTGATGATTACACTGGTAAATCTTCATTATGGTTAGAGTATTTTCTCGGAACTTTAGCACACCTCCCACAAATTAACTCTCAGATGGAGTTAGAAGTTACAACAACCTGTAATGATGTTAAACGACATGAGGAGATAATTAGAAGCAATGAGGGAACGCACAAAGTAGAATTGCGCGGTACACCTTGTACAGTTACTATCAAGATTAAATCAGTATTGCAGGAAGGTATCGCGGCTCTAAAATCTCAACAGTTAGAGGGTGCGGTTACTATTTGCGATATTGGCGGTGGTAACGTTTCGATTACTCGCTTTTTTAATTCCGAGTCGGTAGGGGAACCAAGTGTTAGAGATTTTGGAGCAGAATATTTAATTGAACGTATTGCGGCTAACTCCGACCTCAAAACCTTAATTAAACAACCGCCAAGTAAAGTAGTTATCAACCACAGTTTAGAAGTAGGCATACAGGGAAGCAAGAAAAAACCTACTTTGAATTACGGCGACTCTAACTTAAATTTTTACCCGGTTTACCAACACGAGTTAGTTGATTTTATCAATTGCCGACTTAGAGAAGTTATCAAGCAATTGGAGCAATATAAGCTTGCAGGTGACAAAATTCTGGTTATCGGCGGTGGTTCAAAACTTCCCTTACTCAGTGCAGCTTTAGAGAAAAAAGGGTTTTTAATTTCTGATAACGGCGCGTTCGATAACCTCGTTGGTTTAGTTGGTGAGGTCGCGTAATGGTCGATAAAGTCAGGATTAAAAAGTATCAACAACCTAAAGTCAAACAGTGGAGTGATGCCTTAGAAGTACCTGAGAGTAGATTTGTTGAGGATGCGGTTAATTTTTATCTGAGACATCTTGAAGGTAAGTTACAGCAAGACATTATACCTGTTACAGCTACAGAAATTACTCCACCTACAACTGTTGTAAATACTGACGTAGCAGATGATGAAGATGATAGTTTAGATGATTTTACGGGCGGTATTGAGCTATGAGTGTTCGCAGCATCGCTCGCAAGCGTATTACACGAATTTCTATACTCGCCCCGTTGGTACTTTTTCCAACGGGTTTATTTTTCTGTAGAAATATACGCAGAATACGCAATACATAGAATACTTACTAAATTCTCTGAAGCGTTGGTACTACAAATCTATACTTACTTTTACCTTACTCGTTTTAATGGCTGTAACACAGTTAAATTACGACTGATAAGTTATCCGGCATAAATTAAACCAGATATATAAGTTAATAATATACCCGATATGTTGACGTTTACTATCAGGGATACTATCATGGGTGTATACCAACAAACCCACATTACTATTATGAACTACAACGAACTGAGTAAAAACAAATTAATCGCAATTGCTAAGGAACGTCAGATTCCCAGATATTCTGTAATTGCTAAAAAGCCCGGTACCGAAGAATTAATTAAATTATTAGAACAATGGGATATGGAACAATCCCCCGAAACTACCGAGACTACCACAGAAACTACTGAAGATATTACTTTTATCTCTGTCCCTAGTCCCGAAGAATTTTTTAAGTTTGTGACCGGACTTGATGACAAGTTGAAAGTTCATCAAGCTTGTAACGCTCTATTAGATATATTCGCTAAGGAATACACTGTATCTACCATTTCTAAAAAGTTATCTTCTTACAGAAAACCTTTCTATGCTTTTAAGCACTCTAATAACTCACTTAATGAGACTGTAGAAACTAAGGAGGGACTTAAGACACAACACATTGCGGGTATGTTGTTAAGTCTATCTGATGAACAGCGTAAAGAGTTAGGTATAGACCGCGAACAACGGGAACAGTCACGCGCTGGATTTACATCTGATGGCGATATCAGGGAAGTAGAAAAACCTAAAACTGATATCACTGCTGTTATCAAAAAATCTTGTGAGTGTTTGCACAGTACCGACCCACACACAATAGGGGTGGGAATTATCAATTTAACTGGATTAAGGGCTAACGAGCAAAACCAGCCTAAACGCAGTTATCCCAAGTGGGGCGAGATTATAGAACGTGAGATGGTAGTGCTTGATGAGTATGTTGTAGGGTTTAAGGGTTTATCTAAAAAGCGAGATTTAGAAGATACAAATAGTTTTTATGCTCGTGTTACTTTATGCCCCGCAGAATTAATTGTTAATGCTCAAAAACGCTTTTTATCTAGTCCACAAGTAAAAAGTATTCCTACAGATTATGAAAGCTACCGTAAGGGCTTTATGGATACTTTTAATAATCGCTTCCGTGAGTTATTTGGGGAGACTTTATCAACTATAGAAGCTTACGACGATGACGGTAATTTAACTAAGGATAACGGCTCATCTCATAGGGGTAGGGCGTTCTACGCTTGCGCTTTACGGGCGATTTTAAAGGCTAAAAAGTTTAAGGATAGTGCAGCTAATAAGTATATACAATTGTCGCTTGCACATGACAAAGTAGGCATAACTATTAAGTATCTCGGACGCTATGACGAAAGTGATTTTATCAACCCTATTGATATCGATATACCAACTAATATTAAGGAGTTAGGAAAAATGAGTACAGCAGTAATTGAACGCGCTAAAACTACCGATAAGCCAGTTGATAAAGAAACTGTAGAAGATACTAAAAAGCCTACAGAAACTAAAAAATCTAGCAAAGATAGTTTTGATATCGATGCTTTTACTAACGGTTTGGATGCTGATTTACAGGTTAAATTTGCTGAGTTAATGAACTCTGAAACTGATTTAACTAAAGCGGTGTTATCTCTGGTTAAAACAGCACAATCTAACCCTAACCAAAGTACCAAGCGCAATAAACCCAGTGTGGCTGATGAGGTAAGGGAAATTATCGCGGGGATTATGGACTATAACAGCCAGCAAACAGAAAATATTACTTGTGTGGTTCCTACATATACGTTAATCAACAAAATTGCAATTGCAACTTTAGAAAAAGAAGTTCACCGAAAAACTGTAAATGATGTCTTGGAAGAATTAAACGATGATATTGCTACTCGATTAGCTCATAAGGAAATCACAGGTTTAGATATTGGTAAGTGGAATGGTAAGCACCACAGAAAGGATATGAACTCTGTAATTGATAAAATTGTTACTGTACTCAATCAGCAATAATTTATGAGTGGATGCGGTTGCAAAATTTGTAAATCTGGTTTGGGTGAACTCGCCAACGAGTTAATACTTGATGGCGAACAACCTAAATCAGTTTTAAATGAATTAAAAAAACAAGGTGTCATTGCCAGCGTAAAACTGTTGAAAAAACATTTATCTGCTTACGGAATACCTTACCCAGATGAACAAATTAGTGATGATGATATAACTTGTAAACCCGTGACTGTTGACTTAAATAAAATTGATTTTTCTCAATACAATTTTGATGATACAGACCCCGAAAGTTTTATTGCATTGGTGCAAAAAATTACGATGCAAGTGTTTCTAAATCAATCTAAAATTACATTGCAAAGTCAACAGGATGTAATTGACGGTTTATCACCTGATGTACCTAAAGAAGTGCTTCAGAATTTATCACTTGCTTATCAGATGCTTGAAAAAAGTACCGCTATGGGTGTAAGGATAAATCAAAATGTTGCTATCAAAGTTGTAGAAAGTATGGGGTTAACTGTTCAAAACCAAGCATTTTATTTACCAGATAATTTGGAGGAAAAAGAAAATGGCTAGACCTTTAATTAATTTAGTAGGAAAAAAATTCGGAAAAATTACTGTTTTAAATCGATTGGGAACAAATCAAAATAAAAAACCTACTTGGGATTGTAAATGTGACTGTGGTAATTTTGTAATGAAAACCACAACCGATTTAATAAGACCAAAACTACCTAACTGTGGTTGCACCAATACAAAGGCTTTTAATGATTTAACTGGTAAAAAAGTAAATAAACTAACAGTTATTAAACAGGTCGAAGGTAAAAAAGATAATTGTAGACTGTGGCTTTGTAAGTGTGAGTGTGGAAATGAAAAAATATTGCCTAGTAATGTTTTAAGTCAAAATAAAATTAGGTCATGCGGTTGTTTATCAAAAACTCATGGACATACTAGAAACTATAAAATATCTTCTGAGTATCATAGTTGGTACGCTATGAAAAGGCGCTGTAACAATCCAAGTAACTCTGATTATCCTTATTACGGAGGTAGAGGGATTAAATATCCTAATAGTTGGAATGATTTTACATTGTTCATTAAAGACATGGGTAAAAAACCAGATGAAACATATACCTTAGATAGAATCAATCCTAACGAGGATTATAGTAAAGAAAATTGTCGATGGGTTAGTAGATTAGTGCAATCTAATAATAAAAGAGTTTGTAAAAATAATTCTTCAGGCTATAAAAACATTCAATGGTTTAAACCTAATAAAAGATGGATTGTAGTTTTAACTGTAAAAGGGGTAAGAAAACAAATAGGTTCTTTTATAGATAAAAAAGAAGCTTTAAATAACTTAAATAGGTACATTATCCAAAATAACTTAAAAGAAATTGGTTATTACATTCAAAAGTGGGAAGGTTAAATATGTTTTTTATTAAACCTAGTCCTAAGCAACTTGAAAAATACGGTTTTTGCGGTAGTAAATTAAAACCTATACCTAAAGAATGGGACGAGTTTGTTAGTTTAACTACTATTAGGTCGGGGGGAAATATGAAAAAATTTACTCCTTACGAATACCAAAAAATACTTCTCAGATTAGCTGAAGAATACTCAAATATTATTATTTTAAAATCTCGGCAGATGGGCGTAACTCAGTGTATTGTGTCCAAATTCCTCCACGAAGCAATTAAAAATCCAGCGGCTAGCTCCGTGGCTTTTATGCGTAACGGGGAAGATGCAAGCGCTATTAGCCGTAGAACTAGACAGATGCTCCAATCCATACCCGAATACGCAATTGCAGACAACGATAATGTAGGATATTTAAAAATTAAAAGTGGAGGAGATGTCTATTTTAAAAACTCAAGTAAAGAGGGTAGCAGAAGTCTTGATAGTGTTGGATTTTTTCTATTCGATGAAGGGGCTTTTGTAGATAACATTCAACAAATCTATGCTGCTAGTTCTCCCAGTAGTGCGTTATCTAAAAATGTGCAAAAGTTTATCGTTTCTACCCCCAGTGCTAAAAGCGGTTGGTATTGGGATAAAATCAACGAAAATAACGGTAATGTTGATGTTGAGCAATTAGCAGTTGATGTTAGCAAGGGAAAGGTCTATAAAGATATTCCCGGTGTATATTGGTTTGTCGATAAAGCTAATTGCTGCAAGCTAATTCTTCACTGGCTCGCGCATCCAGTGTATAGCCAATTCGATGATTATTTAGCCTACAGATTAGAGCAAGACGGAACGGATTTAGAAACTGTTCAAAGAGAGTACAATTTATCTTTCATAGACTCGGCTGTTGCTGTTTTTGATAGTGCTTTAATCCGTAAAAATGCAGTAGGTGAAAGTGAATTTGAGATTGATAACGACGCTGAATATTACGCCGGACTTGACACTGCAACTACTGGTAATGATTACTGTACTTTTCCTATTTTGAAATACAAAAATAATCGATTATCTTTAGTATATCTCTACCGAAAGCGACAGCAAACAAGTGAATACCATCTTTATCAAATAGGTGAGTTAATCCGAAAATTTAAACCTAAAAAAGTAGGAGTAGAAATAACTGGAGGGGTCGGACAAGTTTATCTTGAAAATTTAATCCGTGAATTCAAAGATATTGATATTGAAGCTATCCGCACAACTGGCGACAGCAAACCAGTAATGATAAGTAATATGGTCTTAGCACTTGAAAAACAACAATTAATTTACCCCTACAATTCCCCATTAGTTGATGAGATGCTTAGTTTTAGACGTGAGGGTAAAAAACTAGAAGCTGCATCTGGTAAGCATGATGATTGTGTTATGGGGTGCGCTTTTGCTGTTACTATTAGTCCGATTGTTGTAGAAAAAAGAGGGACTTTTGCAGATGTTATACCTTATTGGTAAAGAGTTTTACCCTATAAAAGTAGCGTTATTTACTAGTAAAAGTAGATATGCTATATCCGCTGTAGTTTTAGAAAAAAGCGAGCTTAAATATTACATTTTAGACGTTTTAGAAGATAGACTATCTTACCAATCTATAGTTACAAATTTGAATAAGTTTAAGACAGAATATCAATTTAATCAGGTTGTATCAAATAAAAACAATGCGGTTTTTAAAAAGTTAAATCCTATGCTGGAAAATTTATCGCTTTACCCTTATGAATTTATAGCCGAAGATTCTATAGTAAATTTTATGGCTTTATTAAATGATAAAAAAGTAGAAATAGTAGAAAAAATTAAAGCGGATTTTAACAACCAACTTAGCAATTATGATGAAACAAACAATCAAATAGCTAGTATAAATGCGATTATGATTGCAATAGATTATTCAAACAAACCTACTAAACGACACGCACCAATAAGCAGTATGGTCTACTAAAATTATGATTATAGTTAATAACAATAAACAAATAAACATCTCTAATATTTGGTTATCTTTATTCATAAATGATAAAAGTTACGGTATCGCTGTATTAGGTAAACAGATATTTACTGTTGATAGAAAATACTATTCTAAATACTGGATAATCGATATTTTAGAAAAAAGTTTATCTATTAATAGCATTGTAGATAGTTTATTAGAGTTAAGTAAAAAATATAATTGTTACGAAGTTATCAAGAATAAAAATTCATCTATAAAAAAGCAACTGTATGAGGGGTTGCAAGAACGAAGAAAAAGTACATTAGCTTTTATTGATTGTGAATTCCTACCCGAAGAGTCAATAGTAACTCTAAAAGGTTTACTGAACGATGAAAAAATTCGTTTTATGGAGGATGTAAAAAATAAGTTTACTGAAGGTGTGAAAAGTTATGAATTAACAGATAATCAAATTACTTTTATCAATGCTGTCATGCTTGCGATAGACAACAGTTTTACACCTGATGAACCGTTTGGTAATGTCAGTTATGAATTAGATGTTTTACCTTACAGTCGTGATAACAAAAAGCGTGGTGTGTGCTAATGATTAATAAGTAGTTTTTAGATTGTGCGCTACGTATGAAATTCGTTATTGAAGAAATAAAAAGAATAGAAACAAAATTAAATACTAAATGTAGTAATGAAAGGTTGGTGAAAATTAACGTGCATTATCTTTTGAATACTGAAAATCTTACAGATAGAGAATGTGAAATCATAAAGGATTTACAAAAAATACCCATCCATATTTTTGTAAATTTTTCCGAACCACTTTTTAAACAACTCTGTTATCTGCAAAAAGAAAGAGTTGCTACTTTTATAACTGCACTACATTGGTTTTATAAAATAAGATTCAATAAAAGCCATGAGATACCCATTTATGATGAAAGTGGCAAAAAATTTAATAAAGGTATAAACATCTATAAACCTTGGGGGAGTATGTACGCAACTTTACTTGATATGTGCCTTGAAGTTTATCTAGTTGGTAAAGTAGTTAATATAGATGTGGATGAACCTTACACCCTTTTTAAAAAAATAATTTTTGAACAAAGAAATAATTGGTTATTTTCTCCTATTAAAACTGATTTATCAAATAGCAAGAAATACGATTTAATTAAGGAAAGAGAAAAATTAGAAAAATTAAAAGATTTAATTAACAGTACAGATGAAACATCATCACCATATTTATATGCTTTACTTGATACTGTAATTTCAATCTATAAATCAAATATCGCTGCGAATAAAATAATCGATTATTACAGTAAATACTTAAAATCCTATTCCGAATGTATAAACAAAATTGACAAAGAATTCAATATGCTGACGGTGCATAACGGAAAAGTTTATACGAAAGGAAAGGGAAAAAGTAAAATTCTATTGTCAATAAGCTAACCGTCCCGATAAACAGTATACGGTGTAAGGATTTCAGGCTTTAATATTCACTTTTTGATATCGAATTTTTAGCTGTAATGTAGGGATGTAGTTTAAAAAACAAATTGATGTGAGGTCATGACTCATACAGTTTGCCCCCATTGCGGTAGCTTTGCAATTGAAAAAATCTGTGGAGCGCGAGAACCCACGAATCATTACGGACGTTTGGTCTGTAGCGATTGTGGGCGGTGGCTTGCGTGGGTACCCAACCCAGAAATAACTGAGTTAATCAATCAACGCAATCTATATATAGATGGGTTGCTTCAATACTCAGGTATTAGCAGTTGGGAGCAAACTTTCCTTAGAAGTATCAAAGGTAGACGTTGGTTAAGCGATAAGCAGCAGCTTAAGTTTGACGAAATTTCTACACGTCTGATTGGTAAAAAATATGAAAATACCCCTAGCCGTGGGAGCGGTAGGGGTGAGAGAGCGATTGTTGATAGTTCTTAATTATGCTGCTTGCTTTGCTTCTAGTAATTCAATTCTATGTTCTAACTCTGCAATCTTATCGTCTTGGACTTCGGCAGCTACAAGCACAACCTCACGTACCCAATCAGCTAAGGTTTTATTTTTAGTAGCAGCATAGGTTTTTAATCTTTCTATCTCTGCTTTTTCCATACGTATACTCAGTCTACTTTCGGGTATTTGTTTTGTAGCCATTTTCTTAACTGGTAACTATATAATTCTTAATTCTATTATATAGGAACCAAAACGGTTACATAAGGGTGACAGTTAGATAAAGTGTCCATTCAAGTAACCAATACGGTTACAAACGGGATACTATATAAATGTGAAGGGCAAAACAAATAACACGCCGTTCATTAGTAAACCACAAAACGAGACAACTAAACCAATGGCTAAATTTACAGCAACAAAAACCACCGAATCTAGAAAAGCTAAGACATTATTTAATCCCTTAGTTACTGACTATCAACAAATACCAGCAATTGACGAAGATGGCGATATCAACGGAATTATTACCAGAGTTGAGCGTGTAAAAGATAAAAATCGTGAAACTGGGAAGTTAGCCAATAAGTTTAAATTCACCATCCAGGTATTTGATGAAGATGGATTAGAAATGAATTTATCTTTACGTACTAACTGCCGTATCACTGGTAAAAAGTTTCCGTATAAAGATGGTTCGATGAAGTATTCAAAACTTGTCAGATTTTTACAAGCTTTGGAAATCGTACCTCTAGAAATTGATGAAAAAGATTCTTTCCAATTTGATTTGAGTCAACTTGTTAACGAGGCTGTAAGCTTCAAGCTTTATGAGGAAAACGGTTTTTACACTCCTTACGAAGATAGTTTTAGTTTTATTGATGAAGATGTAGAAGATTCGGGGGAAGAATAAAAAACTCCCACTAGGAAGTGAGAGATTTTACTGATTAATTATGTGTAACGGGGTGCTACCAACACCCCTAAGCACTTTCTCGTTTATGTATAGCACTACACATAGGATAGAAAAATGCCTAGAAAGATTTTAAAGGCTACTCTTATAAATGACGAGGGTAGTATTACTAGTAATATTGATAATCCGCTATTAACGGATACTGAAAATTGTAAATATAAAGCTGTTTCTAGTATACCAAAAATTCGGGACAATCGAACAAGACAGGGATTTACAGAAACACAATTAAACAAATTTTCTTATTACTCATCTAATTTAAAAAAAGATGGGTTTGTGGTGCATGAGGGTACTACAGGTAGAATATTCAAGTCAGATACCAGTAATTGTTCGTTGGCACGTTTAGACACTAAAGTTTTTACAGGTACGTATTATCAACGGTACATACAATCCGCTGGTACTGGAGAAAGATTTTTTAAACACTTCCAAGCAAACGAAAGCACTACAGTAATTATCACCGAAGGTGTTTTTGATGCGCTATCTGCTTGGACTCAAGGATTTAATGCTATAGCGTACAGCGGTGTTAACGGGGCGTTTGATGGAATAGAGTTACATCCAGACTTAGAAAAATTAATCTCTAATTATGACTCTATAACCATAGGGTTTGATATCGATGCAAGCGTTGATAAGCAACTTTATGTAGAACATCACATTTATAAACTTGCCAAATTAATTAGAAAGCAAGGTAAGAAAGTTCAAATAGTAGACGTTTGGGATAGACAATTAGGTAAGGATTTTTCAGCAATTCTCGCAAACCACGGCGATGCTATTTTAAAAAATATTCTGAATACAACCACAAATAGTAAAAATTGGGTAGGTGTATCGGCTAGTTGTGCTTATTCACCAACAGTTACAGAAGCAACCGAGTTTATTAAACCAGAAACAATTTTAAACTTAGTTTCTAAATATTCAGATGTGGTCATAAATGCTGGTATGGGTTCGGGGAAAACTCACTCATTACATACTGTGTTAGCTGCTTTTGAAGAATTAGGAGTTTTAATTATTTCTCCTCTAAGGGTGTTAGGAAGACAAATTACTAAAGATTTAAGAGATAAGGGAATAAATATTTATTACCGGGATGACGTAACTGCTACCGCTAATTGGGAGCGTATTGTATGTTGCTTAGAATCCATCTCTACCCACGGTAAACTAAAGATTAAAGCCGATGGCAGTCAAATGCTGGGTAAAATTTTGGTAGCTGACGAGGTTGCCCAAATTATCGAAAATCTTTTAGAAAGTAGCACCATATCTAAAACTCGTAAAGAAGTTGTAGAATTACTAACCGCACTGTTTAGAAACGCCGATAAAAGACTTTATTTATCAGCAGATGTTACCGACTTTCACTGTGATGTTATCAAGAAACTTGTAGGGGTAGAAGACAAAGATATTTGTAAGTACCAAAATACTTACAAGCGTAATAAATTTACAGGTTACAACTTAGGAACAGCGGAAAAAGGTGTTGACTTTACCTTAAAATTACTGGCAGAAGGTAAGCGAGTATTTTTAGGAATTGACTCACAAAAAACTACTAGCACCTATGGTACTGGTAACTTAGCAGAATTATTTAGTAAAGGTGGTGAGTTATTCGGATTAAAAGATGTGCCTCAAGAATTAATTTTAATTTTGGATTCTGACACAACCACGACAAAAAATCATGATGCTCACAAAATAGTAGTAGAAGGTCAGTTAAATTTAATAGATAAATATCAATTAATTTTAGCGTCTCCAAGTGTGCAATCTGGGTTTTCTTTAAAGCCAGAAATTTACAGCCCAGATGCAATAATTCTGATTCACATGGCTAGCACTTCTCCTAATGGTATATGTCAGTTATCTATGAGAATTAGAGAATTAAGTATACCTCGTTATTTTGCTTTTGGTGGGTATATAGGAAACAGCCTAAGAGCTAATGGGGCTAAATCTAAAGGTGAAGTAAAAAGATATTATTCTAACCAGATAACAGCTATATCTGAAGCTACTAACGCTAAAACTAAAAATGCCGTAATTGCTAATAGCGGTATTCAAAATGCATTTGATTTATCTGTTAATTTAGATGTAGAGGATTTAGCATTAGAAGATGAATATTATAAATTTCAAGTTATTCAAAACTTACAAATGCTGAATAGAGAGGAATATATTTTCAGCAAATTAAGAGCGCAAGGTGCAACGATTAACCCAATAGAAATAGAAGTAGAGAACGCTGTCAGAGATAACCTAAAAGCTATAAAAGAACGCAGAATTATAGAGGAAGCGGAAAGAGAATTTAATGCACCAAGTATTGATGATAAAACTATTTCTCAATATAAAGAACAATCAGCACTAACTTTAGAGCAAAAAGATTCTGTTAGTAAGTTTTATGCCCAAAAACTTTCCTATCGCTATGACGATGTTTCAACCCAAGATTTAATTGATAAAAAATTAGGATTACTTGAATCTGAGGAGTTACTTTTCTGGTTAACACAAGGTAGAAACTATGCAGAATTTCAAGAGCAAGAACGCATTTTAAGACTACAGGGAGTACCTATTTATAACAGCACCAAACTATTAGAAGATGATAACGCTACTAAAATTTTTAAACATGATGCTGTCAATAGTTCCTTTATTCAAAAAGTATTATTGCTTGAAAAATTAGGAATACACGAGGCTTTAAATTTTGCACTTAAACATGGGGTAGCCGATTTATATTTGGAAGGAACAGACAAACAACAAATTAAACCGGAAGCTATTACAAAATTGTGCGATAACGTCAGAGAAAATAAAGCAGAAATTAGTTTAGCTTTTGGGTGGCATAGCGATAAACTTAAACAGAAAACACCTACTTTATTTAGTAATATTATTGCTGAAATTGGCTACTGTTTTGATGGTAAGACTAAAGTAAGAGCTACCTCACAAAGTACAAATAAATCTAAACAAGTAAAGTTATTTCAAAAAATAAAACCTACTAGAATTAACCGTCAAAAAAGATTTGATGCTTACTCTAACTTTATTAAAAGTAAGTTTGATAACTTTACTAGCACCCAGTTATTTTTTAATGTCGGGCGTGGGTTAATTGAAAATAAAGCTACTACTGAATTAGTAGCAAACTTTGGGTTAGATGTAGTACTAGAAGCAGCACGACGACTACCGCGTAGTGATTATGGGTTATCAAAACACTCACAAGTATTAATACAGCAATATGGATTTGACACTAATATTGATATCCCCATTGAAATAGTTACACCTGAAAATATTGTAGAATTTACTCAAAAAGTTAACCAATGGATTGTTAATAAAACAGAAGTCGGGTTTGATACAGAAACTTACGAAAGTGCTGTACACAAATCGCATTGTTTTATCAAAAATGATAAGTGGTACTGGCATAATCCGCAAACGAATAAAAACCAACAAGTTAAACCCGGTCTAGACCAAAATAACAACCAAATTAGACTTATTCAGTTTAGCGATGGGGTTACAACATACGTTGTAGACTTGGGACGTTGTGACTCTCCCGCATTACCTTTATGGTTTAAAGATGCTTGGGTATTAATTGACAAATTAACCCGTCAAAATACCATTGTTGGGCATAACTTAAAATTTGATACTAGCAGCATTAAAAAATATGGATTAACGGTTAAAAAGCCTTACTGTACAATGATTGCTACTAAATTACTACACGGTGACTGTGGAGCGGGTAAAGTAATGCAAGGTGGATATGGTTTAAAATCATGTGTATTTAACCTGCTAGGGCTACCTGTTGACAAGTCCGAGCAAATGAGTAACTGGGGCGCTGCAACATTAACAGATTCTCAAATTACTTACGCGGCTAAAGATGCTGTACTAACTTTAGTCCTTAAAAAGCGCTTAGAATTAATTTTTGATAACCCTAAAAAGTGGGGTTTTGCAGAGTTTGAAAATGAACATGGTAAACACGCTAATTTACAATTGTTAGGGGTTGAAAACCGCAATATTTACCATACTACTGAAATGCAGTGGCGCGGGGTTCCTTGTGATATTAAAGCTTTACAAGAATGTATTGACAAACTAGATAAAGCTAGAACGGACATGGAAACAATATGGTATGACCAAAAAATGCCATGTAAACCCTCTCAAGCAATAGCAATTGTTACCGAGTTAAATAAGCGTTACATCGACAAAGAACACCCATTTATTAACTCAGAATTAGCAGAGGCTTTAGGAGTAGATTTAGATGACACTACTATAGAGTACCCATTAGTAGAAGATGCATTTAACAGCACGTCTAAAGATGTTATCAACGATAATCCAGACGTACCAGAATTACAGGTTTTACGCGGATGGAGGAGTTTTAACACTGCAATTACCCAGTTAAGTAAAGTATTGTTATCTGTTAGTATTCATGGGGTTTGTAAAACTGAGTATGGTACTTTAAGCGGTACTGGTAGAATGAGTTGCGGGAATAAATATGGGTTTGGTACACCTAACTTACAGGCATTTATAAAAGAAGCTGAGGGACAGTTTTATGGGTATATTAAAGACGCTGAAAAAGCTACTATCAAATTTTGGGATAAACCAAGTATTAAGCAAACTATACCTATTCGGGAATTATTCAAATTAACCGATAACTCTCAAGCATTTTTAACTGAAGATTCAAACGCATCTCATAGTAGATTAGCTATCGGATTTGGTAAATGTGAATTTGGTAAATCAGTATTAATTAATGACATTGATAATCATTCAATGTTTGCTATGATGGCTTTACAAGAAATGTTAATTGCTGATAATAACAGTCTTGATAAATTCCCAGAACATAGAGATTACATCAAAGATTTAACCCCAAAACAAATTAAATCCGAAAGCGTTGCAAGTGGCTTCAAAAAACTAGATAAAAAATTAACAGGGGGTAAGATTAGATTTGCTGCTAAAACACTTTTCTATTCAGTTTTGAACGGCGCACAAGCTGAAAAAATGCGGAAAGTAATGATGGGTGCAACTGCACAACCAATTGATTTAGAAGTAGGCGAAAAAATGTTTACTAAATTCTGGGAATTATATACAGGAGTTGCAAATTATATTGAAAAAGTAATCACCGAATCTGCATTAAATGAATTAAACTTCGGTGGAGTTGCTTTCAATTTAACTACTCTACCAGACGGAGTTAAACTGCTATATGCTCGTAAAAACGGGGATTTGGCTACTACAAATTTAATCGCTTGTCAGTGGTCACGTTCAGAAGCTACAGCACTTAAAAAGATAATGGCAAGCGTTGAGGATATGCCCCAAGACTGGGAAGCACAATTAGTAAATATGGTGCATGACGAAGTTGGAATAGTTTGCAACGCTCAACACTGGCAAGATACTTACAGATATACTTCTGATAGTTTTGCTAAAGAATACGATGCTTATCTGAAAGGGTTTGTACCCGGTGACGAACCTACAGAAACTAAACTAGCTGCTAAACTTGTCAAGGATAATAACTATATACCTACTAGTTGGGCAGACAAATAAACTAATAACCACCTTTATATCAAGGTGGTTTTTAACTATCAATTACTCAATTACATCGCTAACCTTTGTTCATAAGTCAAACCCTCATACTCATTAAGCAAGTCTTCATAGTAATAGGGGTCAGATTCTAGATTACCGCTAATTTCTACCCGCATCTCATCAATATAAGCTTCTTTGTCTATGGGTTCCCCTTCCTCATCTTTCTCAGGGATAGGTTCTTGCTCTAAGAGAATTTCTAAAACATACTCAGTAGCTTCTTCTAATGCTTTCTTTTCAGAAGCTTGTCTCGCCCTTTCACTTGAAGCACCCATAGTAAAATTCAATTAATAACTATATATAAATAGTAACAACTACTATCCAACCCGAATAACGCCAGTTAGCCCCACGCCATAACGGTAGTGGGGTTATTGGTGTGTACACTACATAGCGAACCTTTAAATTGACACAG
>CAYMZW010000065.1:0-21373 GCA_964395005.1 uncultured Rivularia sp. | reverse complement strand
CCCGCAACATTTCCAAATCGTAGCGACAGCGTTGATCTATACGTTGCGCTTCTAATAATTTATTCGCTTCTTCTAGTTCTGCTTTACGCGCTTTTAATTCTGCATCAATATTCGCAATAGCTATTTCTAATCTATCTTTGGGTGTGACGAAGTGACGCGCCGGATAAAGATTAACCGCTGGCAAACTTTGCAGAATTTCACCAGTTACCGGATCGATATAGCGAATTGCGTCTATTTCATCGCCAAAAAACTCGATGCGAATAATTCTATCTTCGTATGCTGGCCCAATTTCCAAAACATCGCCGCGAACCCTAAACTTGCCGCGTCCCATTTCGATATCGTTACGGCTATACTGAACTGCTACTAAAGCTCTAAGTATTTCCCGCTGGTCAACTTCCATTCCTACCTGAAACGGAATTGCTGCATTCAAGTATTCCTGCGGCATTCCCAAGCCGTAAATACAGCTAATCGAAGCAACAACAATTACATCTTTACGTTCAAATAAAGACCTCGTTGCAGAATGTCGCAACATATCAATTTCGTCATTTATTTGAGCCGTTTTTTCTATATAAGTATCTGTAACAGGAATATAAGCTTCTGGTTGATAATAGTCGTAATAGCTGATAAAATATTCGACCGCATTATTGGGGAAGAACTCTCGCAACTCGTTACAAAGCTGTGCCGCAAGAGTTTTATTATGCGCCAACACAAGAGTGGGTTTACCTATTTTTTCTATCACCCTGGCAATGGTGTGAGTTTTACCCGTGCCAGTTGCACCCAAAAGCGTTTGATAGCGATTCCCTGTTTCAATAGTTTCCACAAGCTGCTCGATAGCCTTGGGCTGGTCGCCTGTGGGTTCAAAAGGGGCTTTAACGAGAAAATTTTTCATGACAGCTTGCAAAAACTTTAACCTATTTAATGGTAGCGAATAGTGCCGTCTTCCGAACTTAAAATCTATATTCAATCTTTACAATACTTAATAGTTAAGATTGACTTATGTTTCCTTTTTAAAGATACTTATACCTATAGAGAGTTTTTTAAAGTTACAATTGATGAATAAAAGTAAATTTTAACTTTATGGTTATCTTAGTTAAATTCATTTATCTATCAGAGGTATAAGATTATGGCTGTAAGCAGTAATGGTAGAACCAGTGCTAGACAAAGGCGAACTAATACTAAAGCAAAAACTAGTACAAACTTAGAAAATATAAAAGGTGAAAGCGTGAGTATAGATAATGTAAAAGACGATTCCGCGAAACAAGAAATTAGCGGACCCCTTGCTCTGCCTGGGCAACGTCCGATTACTAGCAGCGATTTGCAAATAGTTGAGACGATGAATATTATGGGAATTCGTCCCATTGCAGCAAATAAGATGGAAGTTACTGACACAATTAACTTATCTGGAATTCGTCCTATTGCTAAGAGCAATTTAGTGGTTTCGGAAACTTATAGAGTTATGGGAAATCGTCCTGTTGCTTCAAATGAAGTTGATGATAGTTTCTCTTTGATGGGTTTTCTTGATTAGATTTCAAAGGTAATTAATTGGTTTTAATATAGATTGTAATGGAGACGGGCCGCAGTGCTACGTCTCTACATTTGTTGTGACAAAAAATTCCCTCCGCCGTCTTTTAGGGGAGGGGATATCAGGTGATGGGAATATTAATTAACTATTGATTAACTATTAATTAGCGTCTTAGTTAAGAAGCTTTGGGTAAATCTTGTGCTGGGCGTTTGCTGTTGCGAATACCCTCGATGGCTTCTTTGTAATTTTTGGCTTTGAAAACTGCCGAACCTGCAACAATTGCATTCGCGCCAGCTTCTAAAACTTGCCAGGTATTATTTACTTTGAGTCCGCCATCAACCTCAATCCAAGGATCTAATCCGCGCTCGTCGCACATTTGGCGCAACTTACGAATCTTGGGTAGAACTCCAGGAATAAAGCTTTGACCGCCGAAACCGGGGTTAACGCTCATTATCAGCACTAAATCGCACAAATCCAGACAATACTCAATCATGTCTAAAGAAGTACCGGGATTTAGTACAACTCCTGCCTTTTTACCAAGCTCCTTGATTTGTCCCAAAGTACGATGTAAGTGAGGAGAAGCATTATGCTCGCAATGAACATAAATATGATCTGCACCAGCTTTAGCAAAATCCTCTACATACTTTTCAGGTTCCACAATCATCAAGTGGACATCCAAAGGCTTTTGAGTAACCGGGCGCAGTGCTTCCACGATTAGAGGACCTATCGTTATATTAGGTACAAAACGACCATCCATTACATCAACGTGAATCCAATCAGCTCCCGCTTCATCTACAGCGCGAACTTCGTCTCCCAAACGGCTAAAATCCGCTGATAGAATGGATGGAGCGATAACAACGGGTTTTTTAGAATTTTTATTGATCATGGCTAGTGGGTCTTAAAGCGTCCTCTTCTGTATGCATTGTAACAAAATATTGAGATTTTTCTCATTAAAAAAACAAAATTAAATATTGATAATGGGGAATTGGGGATTGGGCATGGGGGATTGGGGATTGGGGATTGGGAATTGGTAATTGGTAATTGATAATTGGTAATTATCAACTCCTAATTCCTAACTCTTAACTCCTAACAACTAACAACTATCAACTATCTACTAACTAATGAAAAAATTAACCTGGGTGATTTGGGGATTAAGTGCTTCTTGTTTGAGCGTTCCGGTGTTTGCTTTGAGTACTTCTGTTGGTAGTGGAGGTATTGATGCTTTGAGGCTGCATCGATCGCCATATAATTTAGTTGGTCGAAAAATTGCTCTGGGGCAAGTGGAAATCGGTCGTCCGGGTCAATTTGGTGTTGATAAATCTGTTTCTAAAAATCGTTCTATATCTTTAGCGGGTGTTTTTCAACGCAATCAACCTGCTAGGTCTAATAAAGGTGTCGATCCTCATGCCTATAATGTGGCTGGGGTAATGGTTAGCAATGATAAAGGGTTTCGAGGTGTTGCTCCAGGAGCGCGTTTGTATTCTTCTGCTGTCGGCTCTACCAAGGGCATGGGGCAACCGGAGGAATGTCTCTCGGCTCAACACGTTGCTCTACAAAATGGTAACGACGTTCGCGCTATTAATTTCAGCTTTGGCGAACCTTTGAGCCGAGATCCCAGACCAGAACCTGTTTTGGATGGTAGAGCTTTACTTACATTATGTGTTGATTGGTCTAGTCGCGTTCATAATGTTTTATATGCTATCGCTGGTAATCAAGGTAAAGGCGGAATCCCCATTCCAACAGATAATTTTAATGGAATAAATGTCGCCTTTTCCTCTCGCCGAGGAGAAATTTTTAGGAAACTTGATGTTTCTAATTTGGTGGCTATTAATCAGTCAATGACTGCACGGTTATCTGGAAAGGAACTTAATTTAGGTCCCCGCCGTACTATCAAT
This sequence comes from uncultured Rivularia sp., assembly GCA_964395005.1. GTDB lineage: Bacteria > Cyanobacteriota > Cyanobacteriia > Cyanobacteriales > Nostocaceae > Rivularia. The sequence goes on along the minus strand of CAYMZW010000065.1, from coordinate 17,956 downwards.
ATAGTTGCTCCTGGAAATCGAATTAGTTTGCTCAATCCAAACGGACGAATTAGAAAAGTTACTGGAACGAGTTTTGCGACTCCTCACGTTACAGGTACTGTCGCTTTGCTACAAGAATATGGCGATCGCCTGTTAGTCAAGCAAAAAAAATTACCTTCACAAAAACTTGCTTGGAGTATTGATTCTCGTCGCCATGAAGTCATGAAAGCTGTTTTGCTCAATTCAACTGAGAAAATTAAAGATGATGGAAATGGCTTGAAGTTGGGAATGACTCGTACTTTAATTGATAAACAAAATAAAGATTGGTTGACTTCTGATGCTTATAAAAAAGCAGAAATTCCTTTACACTCCCAAATGGGAACCGGACATTTAAATGCTTTTCGTGCTTATCAACAGTTTAGTGCCGGACAATGGAGTCCCCAAAGTACAGTACCGGGTATTGGTTGGGATTATCGCGCAATTTTTGCGGGAACATCAGCCGATTATACTTTAGCAAAACCTTTACAAAAAGGAAGTTTTGTGTCTGTAACATTAGCTTGGGATAGGTTAGTAGAACTTGGCGATACTAACAAAAATGATCAATATGATAAAGGTGAAATTTTTCGCGATCGCGGTTTGAATAACCTAGATTTGCATTTAGTCAAAGCAGACAGTAAAGATAAAAATAATCGTAGTGCTTGCGCTTCTGTAAGTAGAGTTGATAGCGTGGAACATATTTTCTGTCCCGTACCTGCAACTGGCAACTATAAAATTAGCGTCAAGTTTAAAAATAGCGTTAACGAACCAACTCAATCTTATGCTTTAGCTTGGTGGACTGCATCTAAATAATAGTAAATAAGGTTGAGGGGTTAGATCCCCAAACTCCCTTAAAAAGGGGGCTTAGTTCCCTCCTTTTCAAAAGAGGTTAGATCCCCCAAACCCCCTTAAAAAGTGGGCTTAATTCCCTGCAATTCATCGGAGGGTTAGGGAGGATCTCCCCTTAACCGAGTAGTATTAGCTAAAATATTGCCGTTTGATTATTATTTTAATGATTATGAATATCCGAATTTTTTATAATTGCTTCCAACTGCTTTATCAAAACTTCACGTTAAAATGAAGTAAGTATAAAAGCTAACTTTGTATTATAAAAAACCCGGATTGAGAATTAATATTAATGGAACTTAGTATGTGAAATTAAATTTTCTCTACTCACTTCCTTTACTAATAGCGAAAGAAATGTTATTTGTTAAATCTACTTTACCTACCGATGTACGGACGTTCATCGGGAAACTATCGCAGCTTGATTTACAGCCAATAGCCTATAAACTGATGTATTCTAATGAAGAAAAATGGAATACTCAACAAACGAAACAAGCGATTTCGTGCTATCGAATGTTTTTATTGTTAGTCTACCTTTACCCGAATAGTCAACTTGTTCCAAATCAAGAGATTGACAAAGTATGGCATTATCACATTCTCGATACTATGAAATATGTCCAAGACTGCGAAATGCTATTTGGTCGGTTTATTCATCATTTTCCTTACTTTGGCGAGCAGGGGAAAATAGATAGACACAATTTACAAACAGCTTTCGATCAAACTCAAGTACTTTTTCAAGAACACTTTGGAACAAGTATGAATATTCTCAACAAACCAAGTATCGCGGCTGATTGTCAACCTATTGGTAAGATAACACAACTTTCTCGACCGCGTGTAGATATCGGTGAAGATTTTTGCATGGAATATTTACTGGATTAGTTTAAAGAATACCTTACTGCAATCATGTGGTTAAAACTTTGTTTTCTTTGTATCGATGGCGCAATCAAGTAAATAGCTATTCTTATCGAAATATTTCCTCTTAAAGTGTGTTTCCTATTTTTTGTTAAAAATTCAGAATTACCAATCTTGAAAAATTTTTAGATTGTTATGCTATTTTGAAGCTAATATTGATAATTTCGGGTTTGTTTATTTATAAAAATAATTTAGTTGTAAACAGATATAAGAAGTTTTATCATCTATTTTCTATATAGATACGCTAAAATTCGCTGTTTAATTTACTTTAACTATTAACTTATACCGTCAGTGATGCGAATTTTGGCTTGATTAATGTATATTCACTGGTAGTCCAATTTCCTACTCCTACTTTTGTATGCATTCCCGAAGTGCTAACTAAAGTAGAGATTTTTGCCCCAGTTGTTTTGTACAAACGTAGAATAAATTGCTTCCCAATTACCTGGGAGCCTACGTTACAAGCATATAAAAAAATGTTGCTAACCGACCATTTTCTTAATTGAGGAGCATAGTAGTTAAAGTTATTAATCGATAAACTACTATTTCCAAGATACAAACAACCTGGAGAACCTTGTGAAATAATATGAATGTCTGAAAGTTCGGCGTATTTCTGTACAATACAAGTAATTTGCTGTATCTCTTTCTTGTTTGGTTGTAGTATTAAAACTTCTGCTTGAGGTATTATACCTTCATTAATGCGTTTTTCTAGTAAATGAAAATCTTTAATAGCAGGATCTATAACAACTAAATTACTTACTTTTGTATTGCTCATTTGTTTATAGCTAAACTTCAATAAAGTATGTTGACGTTAATTATCTGATTCTACTTAAAACAACTCAATTTTATTGAAAATTAGTGCGTAACCTTGTGCCTCAAGCTCCGATAAGTCTGAAAAAATATGCTTTTGTTGATGCTGTACTTTCAGATTTGCAAGAGTTTTAATCGGTTAAGTTACTGTATGTATTAGAAAAATAGATGCATAACCCTGACAGTTTTAAACTGCTGTAAGTGTGTTCTTAAATGTATCAACCTGATGCCTCAACTTGTAATAAGTGCGAGGAAAAATGCAACCCTGACTTTAAAAAACCTCTATCAGTGTGTTCCAACTGTGTATACCTTGGATAAGGCAAACTGCTTTATATGTAAGAAGCAGATGACACGTTCACATCTTTAAACAGATTTTCGTATTTGTCAGCAGGGAAAAGTTAAGTAAAAGTTAGTTATTATAATTTTTAACCCGATGAGATTAAATTAATAGATAAGTTTGCAAGGCGAGAGCAAGTTTTTCTTTAATCAAAAAATATCATGCACTACATTATAAATTAATTAACAGTAATAGGTTGTTATTAGTAAAATATAATTAAGATTCAATAGCTTTAAGTAACGCTTGAGCTTCCATTGCTTCTGGCTTCATGCCTAAAGTTTCAAAATCATTAACAGCTTCATGTACCCAACGTTTAGCTACATTAAAATTACCTAACTTTCTTTCTAAACGAGCTAAAGAGCGCTTCGTATATGCTCGGCTACATTTATCTTGATTGTCTTCTGCTACTTGCAAAACTTCTGCTAAATAATTTTGCGCTTGTTTTAATTTTCCCTGCTTAATCGCAATATCTGCCAAAAATTCTTTAGCAAGAAGACTAGCGCGTCTCCAACCAATTGATTGAGCTTTTCTAAATATTTGTTTAAATAAAATTTGACTTTCTTGATAATTTTCAGTCTTATAATAAATCTCCCCTTGATAATAAATAATGTGTAGGGATAAGCGAGTTTTTATATACGAATCAATTTTAAGATTATCAAAGCTATCTGAATTATCTAATGAGTTTTCTGCTTGGTTTAGCCAATAATTTGCTTGTGAAAATTGCTGCTTTTGGATATGCCATACACTGATGTGAATTGCTAAATCCACTTGCATTTCCAATGTTAAGTGTTGATGTAATTCCCAAGCTTGTACGAATAAATTATCAGCTATAGCTAAATGCTGCTCTTGCCCCATCAATGTCAACTTCCAAGCGCGATCGCCAATCATTTCTGCTGCTGTTGTTAAGTCATTGCGCTCAATTGCCGCATTACTAAGCCATTCTAACCATAACAATGGCGCATCCCAATAACTTAAGCGATTTTGACGATAGGCAAGTGAATATGTATAACATTTCATATCATGCCAAAGTTTGACGGCATCATCATAACGATTAGTTGATATACACCATTCAATAACATCTGTCAAGTTATCCCATTCAGCTTCTAGGTGTTGATAATCTTGCCATTCTCGCCAATCTTTACGTCCGTATTGTTGGGCAAAACTAAGATACCAGTCGAGCCAATTGTTACGCGCACTGATTTCAAATTCTGGATTGTTAGACATTTCCGAAAGTGCGTATTCACGAGTCAAATTTAGCATCTCGTAGCGTCCTTGATGACAGTTTATCAAGGAAAGTTGTTGCAACTTAGCCAAACCATCTGCTGCATCCAAAGAATTATCCACATCAGCAACAGCCTTTAGTGCTTCGACTGATGCGGGTTTAGCAAATAATGACAAAGCCATCAAAAATTTATGTGCTGGTTTTCCTTTCAATTGCTGCACGGAGCTTTCAAAATAGAAGCGGCAGAAGTCTCCTTGAGTGGGTATCAATCCAGAAGTGACATCATCAAAGGTATAACCTGCGGCTAGCTGATTTATGGCATAAATAATTGCGGCGGGTATTCCTCCTGTACTTTGATACAGTTGAACGCATTGATTTAAGTTCAAATCTATTTGTTTTTCCGAAGCCTGCTGTTGAATTAATATTAAAGCTTCAGTTTTACTCAAAGATGATAAAGTAACAGTATTAAAAGGGGTTTTTTCTCGACTGGTAATTAAAGCTTTTACCGTTAATGGAAGTTCGTATAAAAAGCTTAGTATCTGCTGTTGTTCTTCTAAAGTATCTAGATTATCAATAATTAGTAAAGTCCGCATATTAGCCAAGCATTTGTAAATTTGCTCGTAGGTTTCTTCAAAACTTCCTGTTTGAGAATCATCAATGCTAATTGTACGTACAATGCTTGTAAAAATATCTACTAATGTTCTATCTTGTCTTAAGCGAGGTAAAACACCTCTGGGTGTAAAAAAGTGAGATTTCGCAGAGGTAAATACTATTAATTCAAAAGAAGGTAAATTATTTTCTGAGGCTCTTCCTAAGTAGATATCGTTACTTGCTTTTAAACAACGATAAGCAATATCTAAAGCTAAAGTTGTTTTTCCAACGCCTCCGATTCCTTCGATACTTACACAAGGAATTGCCCATTCAAAAGAAAGTAATTCTAAAATTCTTTTTATTTGGGCTTCTCTACCAACTAATCTTGTATAGTCCCGTGATGGAAGATTATGATATATAGGTTGTGGTTTTTTTGTAAAATTACTTATAATATCAAAATTTTTATTCGTTAATAAATTATTTGCTACAAATTTTCCTTTTTCTACTTGATAAATATACTGTTCAATAATTGCTTTAAAATTATTTTTGGTAACTTTTTTTTCTAAAGCTAGCGATAAGCGTTTCCAAAGCTTTGGTCCGATATCATTTTTTACATATTCGTCAGTATAACCAGCTTCACCGGCGATTTGGTTGTATTTGTGACCTTTCCAAGAACCTCGTAAAACTATAACCTCAATATTTGAAAGATGCTTGCCTGTTTTAGCCATAATCAAACTTTCAACAAGTTTTAAAACTTCTTGAAAGAGAATATTACTATTTGGATTATAGTTGTTGTCACTCATTGCAAAGGCTTATATACCGTAAGTCTAGTTCTAATCTTTAAGATATTAGATATTAATCAATAATTTACTTAAGTTTTGTTTCTATCTCTGGAATAGTATAAGATATTCTTGTTACATTTGTAATCTATATAGCTAAATTCTTAATTTTTTTCGTTCAATTAAATAAATGCTTCTCTATTTCTGTTGCTAAAACTGTAACCATAGAGCTATTCATTAATTCCAGATGTCATAGTTGGGGTAAAGCCCGAATGGGTATAGTGGTGATGATATGAAACGAAATTTTAGCAATCCTCGGCAAAACTTTTTGCAAAGACGTTATGCAGTTAGTTTAGGAAGACGTTACGTTCTAGCTGCTGCAAGCGTCATGCTTATGGGTGCGATCGGATGCTCTCCATTAAATAATAGTAATAACAGCGCTCTTGCTGAATCTCAAGTACCAAGAACAGAGTTACCAGTTTCAGATAAATCAGCATCAGTAGATACAAAATTAGTTTCTGCTAACACAAAGTTTGGCTTCAATCTATTTTCTCAATTGTTGGTTAAAGATAACAATAAAAATATATTTGTTTCACCTTCAAGTATAGCTTTTGCTTTGGCTATGACTTATAACGGTGCTGATGGTAGTACTCAAGAAGAAATGGCTAAAGCTTTAGAATTACAGGGTATGAATTTGTCAGAAATAAATTCTAATTACGCCAAATTAAAAGCAAATTTAGAAAATCCCGATTCTCAAGTGACTTTAAATATAGCTAACTCTTTATGGGCAGATAAAAACGCTAAATTCAAACCAGATTTTATTCAAAATAATCAAGAGTTCTATCAAGCTAAAGTAACTAATTTAAATTTTGCCGATGCAGAAGTACCTAGTATAATTAACAATTGGGTTGGAAAAAATACCCAAGGTAAAATAAACAAGATTGTAGATAAAATCGACCCAAACCAAGTACTATATTTATTAAACGCCATTTATTTTAAAGGCAGTTGGACAACAGAATTTGATCGAGATAAAACCGCTGATTTCCCTTTTTATCTATCGTCAGGTGAAGAAAAACAGCATCCGATGATGTCACAATCGGGTAAATATAAATATTACGAAAGCGAAAAATTTCAAGCCGTGAGTTTGCCTTATGGTGATGGCAGAGTCAGTTTTTATGTCTTTTTACCCAAACAAAATTCCAATCTCAAATCTTTTTATGAAAGTTTGAATGCAGCTAATTGGGAAAAATGGATGTCTCAATTTGCTCTACGAAATGGTTCATTACGTTTACCTAGCTTCAAAATGGATTACGAAGCGACACTCAACGATGCGCTTTCGGCTTTAGGCATGGAAGAAGCATTTACCAACAATGCGAATTTCTCAGAAATGGGAAATAATCTTAAAATCAGCCAAGTTAAACATAAAACTTTTGTAGAAGTGAATGAAGAAGGAACCGAAGCTGCTGCCACAACATCAGTGGGAATTGAATTAACTTCAGCACAACTACCTTCCCAAAAGCCATTTGAAATGATTGTCAATCGTCCCTTTTTCTGTACAATTCGAGATAATCAAACCGGAACTATTTTATTTATGGGTTCAATTGTTGAACCAGTTTCTTGAATAGGGAACGGGGAACAGTAAGAAGATAAAATAGTAATTAATGTTAACTACAAAGGCTTCACAATCCTTGTAAAATTATCTTTGTAGAGCTTATTTTCAAGCTTATTTTAATCTTTAAATAAGCATCATCATTTGATAAACGATACTTTTATCAAACGGTTGGAGGAGATGTTTTGGGTGCAGCTACATCAACAGAAGGGACGCTAAGTTCGGAATTAGTGTCCTTTACTTGTTTGTGGTAAGAATCTTCACCTTGTTCCCCCCGCATATCATTTTGATCGTCATTAGACATTGAAGGGCGTACCGCTTCTATTGCTGTTTTAATCACAACAGCGCTAGGTACCGCTACAATTACACCTAAAAGTCCACCAATTCTAGCCCCCGTTAATACGGAAATTAAAACCCAGACGGGATTTAAACCTGTAAAGCTACCTAAAATTCGCGGAGCAATGATATTTTCGAGTATTTGCTGTACGATGACGGCAGCCATCAATGCCTTCATACCAATCCAAAAATCTTGCAATGCAACCAAGGATGTGGTAAGGGCAATACCTACAGATCCGCCAAAAGGTACCAACGCCATAATACCGATAGTCAAACCAAAAAGTAACCCAAAAGGTACTTTCAGCCATAAAAATGCCGGAATTAAGGCCGAAGCCATGCAAATAGATAAAATAAGTTGAGTGATAAAGAAATTTTGAAAGCTAAGACGAACTGTTTCCGAAAAAGGGTTGCGAAATTTTGCAGGAAGCCAACCCACCAGGCTTTGCCAAAGTTCTCCCCCATGCTGTAACAGATAAAAGGTTAAAACCATAGTTAGAACAATGTCGAGCAAACTTGTTACCGTGACTACCGCTAAATTCAAAACTTGTCCGGCAATAGCTTGTAATTGTCCTTTTACCCGGTCATTTATCTGTACTAGTAAAGCATCCAGATTAATTGGTAAGCCCAAACCGTCTGCTTTTTCGTTGAGTATCATTAATTGGCTGCGCCCCGAATCTATAAGTTCCGGTAAACGAGCAACCAACTGTTGAGCCTGAGTAAGCGCTAGGGGAACCAATGTAACACCTAAAGCTAATAATATAGATAAAGTCAGTAAAAATACTAAAATTGCGATTGGTTCGCGCTGTAAACCTTGACGCTCCATCCAGGTTACGGGATAGTTGAGCAGAAACGCTAGCACCGAAGCTCCGGCTACAATGACTATCAGCGAGTGGAAGTAATCAAAAATTACTGAAAACGCCCAACCGTTGATCACTAACAGCGGAGCAAAAACGGCGATCGCGCCGATTCGCGCTATTGGTGTTAAGCTTTGCCACCAATTGAGAAGCTTAAGTGTGTGCATAAAAAGAGCCGATTGCCGTTGGACAATTAATAAAATAGAGGGATTATAAGGTTATTATCCCTGACCATAGACCGATCGCTCATCCCTCTAGTTCATGATTTTACTCAGACTAATGAAGCATTTTGAATCTACAAATTCAAGCAAAATCAAAAAACAAGACATTTCTCTTCTAGGAATGCTTATATATGTAATTCCGGTAATTGGTTTTTTTCCATCCCTATGGACGCTTTATCGTCGTGAAGGAAGCCGGGAACAACTAAGAACCTCTCGTTTGTCAATTACATTAGCATTAACTTGGATAATCGGATACATACTGTTGGGAACTGGAGCTTCAACTTCGGAATTTTTAGCACTACGCTTGCAAATTCTCAACAGTTTTGTAACAAGCGGTTATTTTGTAGTCAGTGCTTGGTTGATTATTCGCACGTTTAAAGGCAAATCTCAACGAGTACCAGGATTCAGCCAGTTTGCGGAAAAAGTAGTGGATAAATATTTATCTTGATTCCAAAAATAAATACTGGTAAGAAACCGGATGACATACTAAAAACAAAAGCTTTTTTTTATACTTAGATATTATGAGCTTTACAGCCAAATTTAGTATAAACCTGCCATACTTCTATAAAACATCTCCGGATTAACTCAAAAAATAGGAGAAATACTGCTATAAGTGTTGTGGTTGACACGTGCATTCTTGTAGTTAGCACTGATAATTAAGAGTTAGCTATTATGAGTTGATTCGTCTGCAAGTAATGCAAAGCAGAAAATTGAATTTTTATCAATAAGTGTGAGGAAGTCAGTGACGATTCAAAGAACTTCGGCGCAAGATAGCCATTCTGCGTCCCCTCCCAAATCGAATGACACGAAAGGGAAAAACCCCAAATCCGGAAGGTGGTTGTGGTTCTGGGCAGGTATGAGTGGTATTGCGATGGTATCAGCTACCGCAGGAGCGCTTTTAGCGGTTTCTTTAAGCAGTACTCCTTTAATGCAAGCCAGTCTTAGTGCGGATGAAGCGGCTGTATTCGAGAGTGATAGCATTGCCGGGGGCGGGCTACGTTTTTCCGAATTAACTCGCCCTGTCAACGTTTTAGTTATGGGAATGAGCGTACTTCCCCCAGATACACAAAATGCTCCATCTAAAGTCAGAGATTTAGGATACTTACCTCAAATCAATTCTTTTGATGGTCTTGCTGATGTCATGCTACTGATAAAGTTCGATCCTCAGAATAAAAAGTTGACTATGCTTTCCATTCCTAGAGATACTCGAACTAGAATTGATGGGTATGGTATAAAAAAGATTAACGCATCCAACACCCTTGGAGGTCCTGCTTTAAGTGCTAGAACTGCAAGTAACCTTTTAGAAGGAGTGGCGATCGACCGCTATATGCGGATTAACGTTTTAGGTGTAGGTAAGCTAATCGATGCTTTGGGAGGAGTAACAGTAAACGTTCCCGAAGATTTGAAATATCAAGATGATTCTCAGCATTTATACATAAATTTAAAAGCGGGTAAACAGCATCTTGATGGCGATAAAGCATTACAGCTTCTACGCTTCCGTAATGACGGAAGAGGAGATATTGGTCGCATTCAACGCCAGCAACTGGTTATGCGAGCGTTAATGGATCAGGCGCTTAATCCAGCAACACTAGCACAATTACCCAAAATTCTTAACGTAGTCAAAGAACATATAGATACTAACTTGACAGTTGAGGAATTATTAGCGCTGGTAGGTTTCGGAGTACGAACCAATCGCTCTAATATGCAAATGTTAATGTTACCCGGACGCTTTAGTACTCCTAAAGAGTACAGCGCTAGCTACTGGATACCTTCTCCTCGTCGTATAAGCAGTATGATGGCTCAACACTTTGGTATAGAAACTGAAGATGAACTACAACCTGTCGATCCATCATCTTTACGAATTGCTATTCAAAATCATACCGGCAACGATGATGTTAGTTTCCGACGCTTAATGAGAAACTTACGAAAAGCCGGTTATGGAAGAATTTACGTAGCTAAAAGTTGGAGTCAACCCTTAAAAGTAACTCGTGTTGTTGCTCAACAAGGAGACGAAAACAGCGCAGAATCAGTCCGCAGCCTTTTAGGATTTGGGGAAGTGCGCGTTGAAAGTACTGGTAGTCTTAATTCCGACATTAGTATTCAGGTAGGTAAAGATTGGTTAGAAAAACTGGACGCTCCTGAATCTCCCGATGATGATATCCCATTGTTGTAATTGCTGTTGTAGCGAAGAGGAGCGCGATCGCAACTAGTACAACTCGGCATAAATAAAACTACGATTTAAAATGGCTATTTAGCCAGGAATTTCAACAGCACTTACTTCTTAATTCTTGCTTCTTACTTACGCGAAGGGGTACTAGTAGCCAACAATAAGTTTATGAAATTGTATTATCGCAGACATCAAGATAGTTATTAGAGTTTATTGATTATTTTCTCTTCGATAGAAAAATAGAGCCGACTAAGCCGCTCGTAGATTATTTTTCACTTAGTAAAATGTTAAATTACCTCTTCAAAATTTTGGAGAGGTTATTCGATGCAGGGATTTTAACAACGGATGTTTTTATTTTGCACAAAGTTGAGTGTGAAGAATCCACAGATTTTGCATTTAGAATTGGGAGATGGCAGCTAGGAGTTGGAAGCTAGGAGTTAGAAGTGAGTAATGAGCAAAACACTATCTTCTCCCTCTCTCCTTGTCGCCTTGTCTCCCAATTCCCTATTCTAAGAAAGCTCCGAAATCCAATCGAGTAAAATTGGATTCACCAATTCTGGGGCTTCATCTTGAGGGCAATGTCCTATTCCTTCTAAAGGTATAAATTTCATCACCTGGGGAAATTCAGCTAGCTTTCTGCCTAATTCTACTGGTTCCCAAGGATCTGCTGTTCCCCACAAAATAATAGCCGGACATGGTAATTTGGGTAAAAGGTCTTCTGCTAAAGGGCCGCTCGAATAAGCTGTAAATGCTAAAAATACAGCTGCGGCACCTGGATCGCTTGCTGGTGTCATTAAAATATCTATTAATTCGTCTGTTACAGCTTCACCCGTGGGATAGGCTTGCAGCAGAATCGAACGCACGGTTTTGGGTTTAGCAATTTGATTAAAAAAGAATTCGCCTACTGACTTGATAGATAGTATGCGCTGTAGTAAAGGCGCTCCCATACGGCGATAATACGGTAAAAGAGCTTGTTTGCGTTCGTGTAAAAGCCGTAAAGAACAGTTGAGTAGTGCTACACCCTTTACAATATCTGGATTATCTACAGCCGCTTGCATCGCTGCTATACAGCCAATAGAATTTCCCACTAAAAATGCAGTCTCACCCACTACTTCGCGGCAAAAATCAGCAATCTGCTGTCCCCAAGTTTCAAAAGTATAAGCAATTTCTTCACCAGGTTTGGGTTTAGCTGAAGCCCCAAATCCAATCAAATCGATAGCGTAAACGCGGCACTTTTGTGCCAACACCGGGATATTCTTTCTAAAATGTCCCCAAGAAGCACCAAAACCATGTATCAAAACAACCGCCGATCCAGTAGTTCCTTGAGTTTGATAACAAATGGGAAAACCTTGCCACATCCAGGTTTTTGTTGAGCTAAGTACTGGGGTGGAAGTAGAAGTACTCATAAATCAGTTTCAGTTATATATATAAAATAGATAAACGCAAAAATGTAAATTACACCAGATTGATATTTTTATTTTCTCAGCAATTTCAAACTTTGTTTCTGGAAGCAAAGCAGGATAACTTGCAATAACTCTTATATATAGTCAGTTTACTCATTATTCTGATAATGGGAAAGCTAGTGTTTTTACCTTTACCGAAATTAATATAGTTGATTTTCGATAACTTTATCGTTTTTGAGGAAGTGGCGTAAAACGGTAATCATCAATGCAGAAATATTTCGCTTATACATAAAAATTAACAATAACCCGATATCAAATGTTTAAAGTATCTTTTGAATAATCAATTAGCAGTATTATTTCGGATGCAAATATAATAGTTCAACTTCAATCAAAAAAATAATTTTGATCGTTTCTGTTTATTCAGAAGTAGAAATTGGAAGTATATAATCGATATGATCTATCTCTCAAACTGTGATGCTACATAAGTTATATTGATTATTGCCCTAAAAGAATGCTTGGCAAAAATTGTGCCATACTTGGACGAATAAAAAAAAATATATTAATTATTGAATGCTCCGACATATCTAAAGGTTTTTGCTGCGATTCAGTAGTTTTACAATTTACGAGTATTGAATGGGAACTGTAAAATTATTGAGTATCAGTTAAGCATCTACACAGAGGGTGGCTTGAAAATGGATGCACGCCCACTACATGAAAAATGTGTTTTGCTGTTTCCATTTCCTTCCAGCAACCAAGAATATGAGTGTACTAAAAATGATGGATACCCGCATAGAAAAATACGCACCTGATTTTGAACTGCCAGGAATTGATAGTCAAGTACACCACCTAAGACGTTATTTAGAGAAATTCCGTGCAGTTGGCGTGATTTCTATGTGCAACCGCTGCCCCTATGTAGGGTTGCATATAGAAAAATTAAAAAAATTACAAACAGAACTTGGTAAAGACGGCTTTACTTTAATCGGAGTCAACGGGAATATTGCCAATAACGATCCGTCGGAAAGCTTTGATAGTATGAAAGCTTTTGCCAGAGAACACCAATTAAATTTTCCCTATTTATGGGACTCCACACAAGATGTGACTCGCAGTTTCGGTGCGACAAAAACACCAACAGCATTTCTGATAGATAAAGACGGTGTTATACGCTACAGAGGCCAAATTGATGGCAATGCTAGGGAACAAGATACAGCCGAAAAATATTATTTAAAGAATGCCGTTAACAGTTTATTAAACTCAGAAGAAATTAGCGTAACCGAGACAGAAGCTAACGGTAGTAGTTTGGTATGGCGAAATTAGAGACAGATAGTGTGGGAGACTGATATCTTAAACTGGAGGCAAATACTTTAATTGGATAAAGCTTAACTTCATGGGTACAGGTTACCGACGGGTTTTACTTAAACTGAGCGGTGAAGCCTTAATGGGCAGTATGGGCTACGGAATTGATCCCGAGGTGGTTAATTCGATAGCTTCAGAAGTAAAAGAGGTTGTAGCCACCGGCGTTCAACTTGCCATAGTAGTAGGAGGCGGAAATATATTTCGCGGTATGAAAGCTGCTTCCGCTGGCATGGATCGGGCGACTGCCGATTATATCGGGATGATTGCCACAGTAATGAACGCTATGACGCTGCAAGAATCCCTCGAAAGAATAGGTGTACAAACGCGCTTGCAAACCGCGATCGCAATGCAAGAAGTCGCCGAACCATATATACGTCGTAAAGCCATCCGTCATCTAGAATTAGGACTGGTGGTTATTTTTGGTGCGGGTTCGGGTAATCCCTTTTTTACTACCGATACTGCTGCTGCATTAAGAGCCGCTGAAATCGATGCGGAAGTGATTTTTAAGGCTACGAAGGTAGACGGAGTGTACGATTCCGATCCAAAAGATAATCCCGAAGCTAAGCGCTACCAATCGCTAACATACGCGCACGTTTTGAACAAGGATTTGCGAGTAATGGATAGTACTGCGATAGCCTTATGTAAAGAAAACGATATCCCAATTCTTGTCTTTGACTTGAATGTGCGAGGTAATATTCACCGCGCAGTTATGGGAGAATCCATTGGCACTATTGTCGGAGGTTCTTGTGAAATTAGCTGAAGCTGAAAGTACAATGAAAAAGACGATTGAGGCTACTCAACGTTCTTTTAATACGATTCGCACTGGTCGTGCTAATTCGAGTTTGTTAGATAAGATTATGGTTAACTACTACGATGTAGATACACCTTTAAAGTCTTTAGCAAATATTGGTACGCCGGATGCTACTACCATAACAATCCAACCCTACGACCAAAGCAGTTTGGGTAACATCGAAAAAGCGATTTCGATGTCCGATGTAGGTTTAACTCCTAATAACGATGGTTCTATTATTAGGCTAAATATTCCGCCTTTAACTGAAGAACGTCGTAAAGAATTTGTCAAACTCGCTGCTAAGTATGCCGAAGAAGGGCGCGTTGCTATTCGTAATATTCGTCGCGATGCTTTAGATACGGTTAAGAAACAGGAGAAAGCTGCTGAAATTTCTGAAGATGAATCGCGAGATTTGCAAGACGAAGTGCAAAAGTTGACAAATAAGTATACGAGTAAAATAGACGATTTATTTGGAGAAAAAGAAAAAGAAATCACAACTGTTTAAAATATGAATTAAACGAGCATAGAGTTGGAAGTTATGAGCTAATGAGTTTAATCTAACTTCTAGCTCTGAGCTTTTTCTTTGATAATTTGAAAAACTGAAACATAAATATTTTTATCTCTTAGTTGAGAATACTGAGTCATTCACTACAATAAATAGCAGTAACTTGCGATAATCCTGCTTTAGAATCAGTCATTAGGTTTACTCAAACTTAATAAAATATCTTCAAAAGTTAACCAAAAATTTTTAATTCGTCAAGGCGATTAATTATAATTTATTAGCGGTAATACAGCCAATATGAATTTAACTGTAAAGTAAAATACATATAAGTAAATTTAAATTATGCAAAGTATACCAGTATTCAAAAAAATACTAGAAGCTTAAATACAATTAATTGGTTAAAAACAAATTTTAATTAGTTATATTTACGGATGGATATAGCTAGTCAAGAATAAAGATTCAGATAAATACAAATAATTCCGAGTAAAATGGCGAATGATTTGAATGATTTGAGTCATTTTATCGGTAACAGTTCAGTTTGATAAGACCTACATACACATCGTCTATTAAGGAGTAAAAGTTTAACCATATGTACGATTGCATCATCGTCGGCGCGGGTCCCGCAGGTGGAACAGCTGCGTATCATTTAGCGAAACAAGGACGTTCGGTACTTGTTTTAGAAAGAGAATCTCTACCAAGATATAAACCCTGTGGTGGTGGAGTATCCCCCGCGATCGCCAAATGGTTTGACTTCGATTTTGACCCTGCAATTTCCATGAAGGTAGACACCATCAAGTTTACATGGAAAAAAGGAGATCCAGTAGAAACCAAAATACAAACCATCGAACCAGTATGGATGGTACAGCGAGATGTTTTTGACCATTTTTTAGTTAAGCAAGCTGTGGCAAAAGGCGCTGAACTTAAGGATAGTACTGAAGTAAAATCTATCGAATTTAAAAGCGACCATTGGGAAGTAAGTACGGTAAATGGTTCATTTTCAGCACGTTACCTAATTGCTGCTGATGGTGCGGCCGGGCCGATGGCGAAATGGCTTGGTTTTAAAGAACCCAAGCGCCGTTTAGCAGCCTCTTTAGAAGCTCCCGCTGCACCCGGACAAGATAAATCTAAAATTTTGTTTGAATTTGGCACGATTAAAAACGGCTATATCTGGAGCTTCCCCAAAGCTGATGGTGTTTCTATCGGTGCTACAACCTTCCTTGGTGGAGAACCTGGTAATTTCACTAAAATTTTCAAAGATTGCAGTTCGATGCTGGGTGTAGATGTCAGTGCTGCTAAAGAGTACAGCCACCCCGTATGCGTATGGAATGGCAATAAAACACTACATACTCAAAACGCAGTCTTAGCTGGAGAAGCAGCTTGTGTAGTCGATCCAATGACAGCCGAAGGGATTCGTCCCTCTATTTTTAGCGGTATGAAGGCTGCTGAAGCTATTCATAAAGCACTCGGTGGTGATGCTAATGCGCTAGAGCAATATACTGAAGTAATTGCTGAAGAATGGGGTAGCGATATGGCTTGGGCACAAAAGTTAGCCGGTGCGTTTTATCGCTTCCCTGGTGTTGGTTACAAAGCAGGCGTAAAACGTCCCACTGGTAGCCAAATCATGGGTCAAATTCTATGCGGACAGTTGCGTTACGGTGACGTAGTAGGTCGTGCCCTCAAGCGTTTGGTTCCTTTTGGGTAATTAATAAGCTCGTAGTAAGGACTTTAGTCCTGCGATGATGGGGCTTGAGCCTCTTACTACGAACAAAGAATTAAAGTATTAAATATAAAACTGCTCGTAGTAAGGACTTTAGTCCTGTGATAATTGGGCTTGAGCCTCTTACTACGAACAAATAGTTAAAGTATTACATATAAAATTGTGCCCGTTATTATCATGCATGATATCCCGGCAACACCTGCTAAGGGTTTGTTATTTTTACCCGTTATCCATTCCATATCATCAGTGTAATCAACCAAATTAAGCGTATCAATACTCGCTATTGACCATACCCAACCAGCGTGAAGTCCCCAGGCTAAGCCCAAGCTACCATTATCGGCAAATCTTGCTAATACTAAAACCATTCCCATTAACCACAATCCAGGTAGTTGGGGAGTTGTTTCGCGTCGTTCCCAAACTAAATGCAATAGTGCAAAAATTAAGCCCGAAATTATTGCCGCAATCCAAACTGAATAAATTTGTTCGAGTTGAGTAAAAAGAAAACCTCTAAACACTAATTCTTCAACAGCACCCACTAATAACGCTACGGGCATTATAGAAAGCAATGTAGATGGAACTGATTCTAAATTCGGTAGTTTAAGCTTACAAAAACCGAAATATAGCTGACAACCAAATACGAATGCTAAACTCACAACTCCCCAGCCAAACCCCAGAAAAAGCGAATATAGAATTGAATTTTCACCGATCCAACCGTAAGCTGCAAAAGATTGATTTGTCAGCCCATTAGTTAGAAGTAGAATTCCAGGAGCTAATAAATAAAGAGAAATTACTAAAGCAATTTTTTGCTCTGGTTGCAAAGGTTGATTCGGTTTCCAATGCAGCACTTTTGCCAAAATTAATGCTATTGGTAGCCAACACACTATCCAAGCAATAAAAAAAGCCATTATTACAACGTATGCCGGTGCATTTTGCCATTGCGACACCAGATTGCTGTTAAAAAGCTCAAATAAATTCGTCAAAATTAACCCTCATAAACACAAGGCAATAATCGCTTTACAAATATTTTTTCTCAAAGAAGGAAAAGAAAAGCGTTATTTTAATATAGAGCTATAGAAAAGAGAAGCATCAATTAAATTAATACTTCTCTATTTCCTATAAGTACGACTCGCAATTGAATCGCTCATCATAATTATTTTCAGTCAAACTGCAAAAAAATTTCGGAGCAATATAGTCGTTTTGGCATATTTAAATTTTCAAAAATGAACTGAAAATCTGCCAAAACAACTATTCACTTATAAGTGCAGGGAAAGTAATCAAATATTGTCTTACTTTCTTATCCCTGCTATAAGAAAAATTTACTCTTCTTCTTCTAAATCTTCATCAGAATCTTCGTCTGTTTGACTTGCGCCGTCAACTTGAATTAAGTGGATGTGCTTGTATCCCAACTTAATTTCAAACTCATCTCCCGATTTTAAACCCATTGCTTTGGTATATGTAGCACCAATAACAATTTGACCGTTTTGATGAACGCTAACTC
>CAYMZW010000064.1:0-21377 GCA_964395005.1 uncultured Rivularia sp. | reverse complement strand
ATCGGCATCGCTGCTGGTTTACTCTTCGGCTTACGTGCAGCTAAGATACTTTAATCAGAAAGGGAATTGGGCATGGAGAATTGGGCATGGGGAATTGGGCATAGGTAATAGGTAATAGGTAATAATTACTTATTCTCTCCTTGTCTCCTTGTCCCCTTGTCTCCCCCTCTCCTTGTCCCCTTATCCCCTTGTCTCCCCCTCTCCTTGTCCCCTTGTCCCCTTATCCCCTTGTCTCCCCATCCCCTTGTCCCCTTGTCTCCCCCTCTTCCCCCTCTCCCCCATCCCCAAATTACGATACAATACACCACGGGGGCTTGTTATGGGTTTTTAAAGAATGTCTTCTGCTATTAAAGTAAATCTTCCGCTATCTTCTTATGAAATTGCGATCGCGCCATCTGGTTTGGATAAGCTGGGCGATTATATGAATAATTTGCAGTTGGGTAAGAAGGTGTTGCTGGTTTCTAACTCAACGGTTTTTCAACACTACGGGGAAAGAGCTTTAAATTCCCTTGAAGCTGCTGGTTTTGATGTATGTCAGTGCATTTTGCCCGATGGCGAAAAATATAAAAATTTAGATTCTCTACAAAAAATATACGATACGGCTCTGCAAAATCGCGTAGAACGTTCTTCTACGATGGTGGCTTTGGGAGGCGGGGTAATTGGCGATATGACTGGTTTTGCTGCGGCTACTTGGTTGCGAGGAATTAAGTTTGTACAGGTGCCGACTTCGCTTTTAGCAATGGTTGATGCTTCGGTGGGTGGTAAAACTGGTGTTAATCATCCCCAAGGAAAAAATTTGATTGGTGCTTTTCATCAACCGCAATTGGTATTAATAGATCCCGAAGTGCTGAAAACTTTGCCAGAAAGAGAATTACGCGCCGGAATGGCAGAAGTAATAAAATACGGCGTAAATTGGGATGCAGATTTATTCGCAGAGATGGAAAAATGCGAAAACCTCGATCAAATGAAATATTTGATGGCTCCTTTATCTGGTGGAGAAAAGTCTCTAATTGATTACATATTAACGCGCTCTTGTCAAGCAAAAGCTGATGTTGTTAGTAAAGATGAGAAAGAAGCCGGATTGCGAGCAATTCTAAATTACGGGCATACCGTTGCTCATGCGGTGGAAAGTTTAACGGGGTACAGCGTAGTCAATCATGGTGAAGCGGTGGCAATCGGTATGGTAGCAGCAGGAGAAATTGCTGCGAAATTGGGAATGTGGAAAGCCGAAGAAGTACAAAGACAGAATGCTTTGATTGAAAAAGCAGGTTTACCAACGAAATTACCAGCAGGTTTGGATATAGAAGAGATAATTAAATCGTTGCAGCTAGATAAGAAAGTTAAAGCCGGTAAAGTACGGTTTATATTACCAACGCAAATTGGTGCGGTGATAATTACTGACGAAGTGCCATCTGAGGTGATTCGTGAAGTATTGCAGGCAATGAGCATGGGGCATGGGGCATAGGGCATTGGTAATTGCTAATTCGTAATTGCTAGAGAAATTTTTAACACCTAACACTTACTTAAATCAAAAATCATTTTTGAAACAATAATAAGCTGGTGTGTTTGAAGTTTCTGTTGCTTTCCAAATATTTGCCGATTATCAATTAAGTAAGTCGGCATAAAAAATAAAAGGTATGTCATTACGAGTGAAACGAAGTAATCGCAGAGGTTTCGTTGATTTTAGATTCTGTTACATAGTTCGATTTATTGTTGCCAACTTACTTAATATCTTTCACCGCAATATAAATATTAATATTACGGTGGAATGATTAACCTTTAAATTTAACTAGAATTTGCATACAGATTTTTTATTCAAAGGACAGGTTTTATCCTTGATTACATTTTGTGCAAGATTTAATTCAACTAAATTGGTTAAACTAGAAAGTGGTTTTACATCGCTTATTTGATTTCCTGCAAGTCTAAGGTAATTCAAATTAGTTAAACCAGAAAGCGGTTTTACATCGCTTATTTGATTGTAATTAAGAAAAAGCTGAGTTAAATTAGTTAAACCAGAAAGCGATTTAACCTCGCTTATTTGATTATACGACAGATAAAGAAAAGCCAAATTAGTTAAACCAGAAAGCGGTTTTACGTTGCTTATTTGATTTCCTGCAATATAAAGCACAGTCAAACTAGTTAAACTTGAGAGCGGTTTTACGTCGTTTATTTGATTCCCTTCAAGAGAAAGCCAAGTCAAATTAGTTAAACTTGAGAGCGGTTTTAACTCGCTTATTTTATTATTATCAAGAGAAAGGTAAGTCAAATTAGTTAAACCAGAAAGTGGTTTTACATCGCTTATTTGATTGTCACCAAGAGAAAGCCAAGTCAAATTAGTTAAACTAGAAAGCGGTTGTACATCGCTTATTTGATTTCTTGTAAGAGAAAGCTCAGTCAAATTAGTTAAATTTGAGAGCGGTTTTAAGTCGTTTATTTGATTGCTTGCAAAATTAAGCTCAGTCAAATTAGTTAAATTTGAGAGCGGTTTTAAGTCGTTTATTTGATTGCTTGCAAAATTAAGCTCAGTCAAATTAGTTAAACCAGAAAGCGGTTTTAAGTCGCTTATTTGATTGCTTGCAAGATTAAGCTTAGTCAAATTGCTAAGTTTCCGATTTGCTTGCTGACAATCTTGAGTACCAGCTTCTTTCAACAAGACTTCAACAGTATGCTTTGTTGCTTTTGGTAAAGTTGATTTCTGATTGCACCACTCTGTAAAATTTTTAACGGGTTGGCTTGAAGGAGCGGCAACAGCCGTTGCATGAGCTAGAGTAAGTATGCTGCAAAGGGATATAAATATTTTTTTCATTTGATTGTCTAAGTATTTAAATGTAATAAATAATGCTCCGCATGCAATCTAATACATACTTGATAGCACATAATACTAATTTCGTAACGTATAAGCGCTTAGAGCAATGAAGATTTGATGTGGAGTTATAAAAAATAAGTGCGATCGCATAAAGGTGAGCTTTGCTTACTTTGACGTATAGCACCTTTATTAACTGTTTGAGAGATGCTTAAATGGCAGTAACTAAAATCCGCAAGTAGCAGGAGCGAATATGTTACAAGTGAAAAACTTGACTTGTTTATTTGAAATATCTACTAGTTTCAAGTTAGAAAGTGGTTTTAAATCGTTTATTTCATCGTAATCAAGAGAAAGGAAACTTAGCTTAGTTAAATTTTTAAGGGAATTTACTTCACTTATTTTATTTTTTTTCAGGTAAAGCTGACTCAAATTGGTTAATTTAGAAAGTGGTTTTACGTCGCTGATTTTATTCCTTTCAAGATAAAGCCGACTTAAATCTGTTAAATTGGAAAGTGGTTTTACGTCGCTGATCTTATTTCTACTGAGAATAAGTGTGGACAAATTAGTTAAATTAGAAAGTGGCTTTAGATCGCTGATTTTATTTCCCCAAATAACAAGCATTGACAAATTGGTTAAATTAGAAAGTGGTTTTAGATCGCGGATTTTATTTTTCTGAAGCCCAAGTGTAGTCAAGTTTGTCAAATTGGAAAGTTCTTTGATATCTTGAAGCTTATTTTTATTCAGATAAAGTGTTCTCAAATTAGTTAAATTAGTCAGCGGTTTCAAATTGCTAATTTTATTTTCTCCAAGCTCAAGTTCCGTCAATCCAGTTAAATCGGAAAGCGGTTTTATGTCGCCGATCTGATTTCCTCCAAGCTTAAGTGTCATCAAATTATTTAAATTAGAAAGCGGTTTGATGTCGCCGATCTGATTTCCTCCAAGCTCAAGTGTCATCAGGTTAGTTAAATTGGAAAGCGGTTTTACGTCGCTGATTTGATTTTTACTCAGAACAAGCCTGGAAAAAGAAAAATGAGTTAAATTAGAAAGTGGCTTTATGTCGCTAATTTTATTTTTTTCCAGATAAAGAGAATGCAAACTATTTAAATTAGAAAGCGGTTTTACGTCGCTGATTCTATTTTCCGCAAGATACAGAGAATGCAAATTAGTTAAATTAGAAAGCGGTTTGATATCGGTTATTTTATTTTGATCGAGATAAAGCCTATTCAAATTAGTTAAATTAGAAAGCGGTTTGATATCGGTTATTTTATTTTCACTAAGGTTAAGCCAAGTCAACTTGGTGATTGAAGAAAGCGGTTTTATGTCGCTGATTTTATTTTCAATCAGGTTAAGCCTAGTCAAATTAGTTAAATTAGCAAGCGGTTTTACATCAACTATTTGATTATAGGCAAGGTTGAGCAAATTTAAATTAGTTAAACTAGAAAGCAATTTTACGTCACTTATTCGATTTCCAGAAAGATTAAGAGAAGTCAAATTAGTTAAATTAACAAGCGGTCTGACATTGCTTATTTGGTTTTCTGCAAGGTTTAGACGAGTCAAATTAGTTAAATTAGCAAGCGGTCTGACATCGGTGATTTTATTTACTCCAAGGTTTAAACTAGTCAAATTAGTCAAACTAGCAAGGGGTTTTAAGTCGCTGATTTTATTTACTGCAAGGTTTAGGTCAGTCAAATCGCTAAGTTTCCGATTTGCTTGCTGACAATCTTGAGTA
The DNA here is from genome assembly GCA_964395005.1 of uncultured Rivularia sp. GTDB lineage: Bacteria > Cyanobacteriota > Cyanobacteriia > Cyanobacteriales > Nostocaceae > Rivularia. The sequence continues at coordinate 16,845 of CAYMZW010000064.1, read as the reverse complement.
CCAGCTTCTTTCAACAAGACTTCAACAGTATGCTTTGTTGCTTTTGGTAAAGTTGATTTCTGATTGCACCACTCTGTAAAAATTTTTACATTGTTTTGCTGTAATGGTGGAGTTGCCACAGCTTTTGCGTGGCTTAGAGCAAGTATACTGCAAAGGGATATAATTATTTTTTTCATAGTGTTATTACTGATCAGAATGTATCACAAACAACAATCTTTAATACATACTTCATAACACGGGATATTAGTTTCGTAAACTATCAAGCTGGCTTGATTGAAGATTTGATGTAGGAATTGCAATGCTATTATCCAAACCGAGCGAAATTAGTGTAAGTTAATTTGAACTAAAATTTACATACAGAATCTGGCTGTAAGGGACAGATTGATTTGTCAATCGGGTTTCGTTGAAGATTCACGTTCTTCAAATTAGTTAAATTAGTCAACGGTTTGATGTCACTTATTTCATTTTTAGTCAGAGTTAGCCACATTAAATCGGTTAAATTAGAAAGCGATTTTATATTGCTGATTTGATTGTTATCAAGCTGAAGTATAACTAGTTTATTTAAATTTTCAAGAGGTTTTATTCTACTTATTTTATTTTCATCAAGGTAAAGATAAGTCAACTTAGTTAAATTAGAAAGAGGTTTAATATCACTTATTTTATTTTTTCCAATCCAGAGTAGATTTAGGTTAGTTAGATTTGCAAGCGGTTTAATATTACTAATTTTATTTGTTCCGAGCCACAATCTAGTCAAATTAGTTAAATTTGCAAGCGGTTTTACATCAATTATCTGATTTTGGTTAAGGAAAATAAAGGTCAAATTAGTTAAGTTTGCCAGCGGTTTTACATCATCAATTTTATTACTTGGCATCCACAGTTGATTTAAATTTTTTAAGTTAGAAAGAGATTTTAAATCGCTAATTTGATTATGTCCAAGTCTGAGTTTAGTCAAATTAATCAAATTAGAAAGCGGTTTTAAATCGCTAATTTCATTTGAACTCAGATAAAGTTCGGTCAAATTAGTTAAATTAGCAAGTGGCTCAATGTCTCGAATTCTATTATCCCAAAGGTTCAGTTCGGTCAAATTGGTTAGATTGGAAAGTGGTTTCAAATCACTGATTTTATTTTCTTGAACTGTTAGGTAAGTTAAATTAGTTAACTTTGAAAGTGATTTGATATCGCTAATTTGATTATAACTAAGGTTAAGCCAAGTTAAATTAGTTAAGGAAGAGAGCGGTTTGATATCGCTGATTTGATTATAATCAAGGTGAAGTCTAGTTAAGTTAATTAAGGAAGAGAGCGATTGTAAATTACTAATTTCATTTTTACTAAGGTTGAGGTGAATCAAACTAGTTAAATTAGAAAGCGGTTTTAAATTACTAATTTCATTTTTACTAAGGTTGATGTAAATCAAATTGGTTAACTTGGAAAGTGGGGTGATGTCACCGATTTGATTTCTTTCAAGATTAAGATGCGTCAAATTAGTTAAATTAGAAAGCGCTTTTAAATTGCTAATTTTATTTCCATGAAGATCGAGGAAAATTAAATTTGTAAAAGAAGCAAGCGGTGCTAAGTCGCTGATGTTATCTTCCGAAAGACTAAGGGAAGTTAAATTATTAAGTTTTCGATTCGCTTCTTCGCAATTTCGAGTACCTGCTTCTTTTAATAAAACTTCAACCGTATGTCTTGTCTCTTCTGATAATAGGAATCTATCTTTACACCACTGAGTAAAACTTTTGATAGCTTTTTGATTCTGCTTGACTGGTGTTGCAATAGTTTTAGCGTTTTGCGTACAAGCTGTTAAAGTTATTGCTGCACAAAGGGTTATTATGATTTTTTTCATGGCTTAATCTATGTAATTATCTGTATATTATTTTTTGAAATTAAATACTTAATATACATTTGATAACACAGATTAAATAGTGCGTTACGCTCCGCGATAACGCACCCTACAAATAAACCCACGGAGGTGGGTTTTGCTTGTGTAGCCGCGATTTCAATCGCCAGGTATTTTCAATCGCCAGTATTTATTTCAATACCAACCTAAACCATCACAACTTCCGGCACAGCATCTTGCATTCTAGTAAATGCATCTATCAATGTTTGCAACTGCACGTCTGCTTTCATTACTCCCAATCCCCTAACTGTTACTTTCCCCGGAGAATATACAAATCTACTCATCATATTTTGCGGCAATCTTTCAGCTAACATTTTCCAACCGGGTTCTTCCATTGGGGTTTCTAAAACAATATGTTGTTTCCCATCTGGTTTTATCCGACTAAATCCCAAATTCTTCGCTAATTGTTTCAATTCCATCACTCGTAACAACTGATTTGCCGATGCGGGTACGTTACCATATCTATCGTTCCATTCGGCTGCAATCATTGCTAATTCTTGTTTGGAATTGGCTACGGCTACGGCACGATATGCGCTCATCTTTTGATCTAAGTCGGTAATGTAATTTGCTGGAATAAACGCTGTCAAATTGAGATCGATTTGAGTATCGCTAACGGTGGGAATTTCTTGTCCCCGAATTTCTCGAATGGCTTCTTCTAACATTTCCATATATAAGTCAAAGCCGATAACGTTCATTTGCCCCGATTGCTCTGCTCCCAACAAATTACCAACTCCGCGAATTTCCATATCTCGCATTGCTAATTGATAACCGGAACCCAACTGTGTAAATTCTTGAATTGCTCGCAATCTTTTCCTGGCTGCTTCCGATAATGACCTTTGTCTGGGATAAAATAACCAGGCATGAGCTTGAATTCCCGCACGTCCAACTCTTCCCCTTAACTGGTAAAGTTGAGCTAATCCGAATTTTTGCGCGTCTTCAACTAATATTGTATTAACTCTGGGAATATCCAAACCGGATTCAATAATCGTCGTACAAATCAAAATATCTGCTTCCCCGCTACTGAAAGAAAGCATGATCGATTCTAACTCGCTGGCTTCCATCTGCCCGTGCGCGATCGCAATCTTGGCATTGGGTATCATCTCTCGGATAAAGGCGGATTTATCTTCAATTCCTTCTACTCGTGGAACTACATAAAATACCTGTCCGCCTCTGTCTAATTCTTGACGGATAGCAGTACGAATTGCTTCGGGATTCATCGGTGAAAGATGAGTTTTAATCGGTCTTCTTGACGGTGGTGGTGTGGTAATCAAACTCATTTCTCTTATTCCCGATAATGACATATATAAGGTACGAGGAATAGGAGTTGCACTCAAAGTAAGTACGTCAACTTGAGTTTTCAAAGATTTAATTTTCTCTTTTTGATTAACCCCAAATCTTTGTTCTTCATCTACTACCAATAAACCCAAATCTTTGTATTGAACGCTTTTACCTAAAAGTTGATGGGTACCGACAACAATATCTAATTCCCCAGTCAATAACCTTTTTTGAATATTCCGCTTTTCTTCAGCAGTACGAAAACGATTAAGTAAACCCACATTTATGGGATAAGGAGCAAATCTTTCTTTTAAAGTATGGTAGTGCTGCTGAGTAAGAATAGTTGTTGGTGCGAGTAAAGCAACTTGTTTACCAGAAGTTACAGCTTTAAATATAGCTCTTATTGCCACCTCAGTTTTACCAAAACCCACATCACCGCACACCAAACGATCCATCGGGCGATCGCTCTCCATATCTCGTTTCACATCTTGAGCGGCTTTCAACTGATCGATTGTGGGTTGATATGGGAAAGAATCCTCCATCTCTTCTTGCCAAGGGGAATCGATGGGATAAGTAAAACCAGTTTGTTGGGAACGTTGAGAATATAGTTTTAATAAATCAACCGCCAATTTCTTGACGGTTTTACGGACTTTATTCTTCGTATTTTCCCAAGCCTTACCCGTCATTTTATTTAATTGTGGTGACGAGTTAGTAGTTGTCCGAAAACGAGATAAAGCACCAACCTGATCGGCAGCTACTCGTAATAACCCATCTGCATATTTAACAACTAAATAATCGCGAGTTTCATGATTAAGCGTCAGACTTTCCAACTTAATAAATTGACCTAAACCGTGATTTCTATGAATTACATAATCACCTGGACGTAACTTGTTGGGGTCAACTTTTTTAGAACTAGCCTTACGACGCTTGCGGATATAACCGGGAGTCGCTAAAGTATGTTGTCCGTAAAATTCCTTATCAGTAACAACAACTATTCTAAAAGTGGGTAAAATAAAACCTTCTAACTCAGCCAGCCCAGAATATTTTACAGCAACCGGAACGTGACTAGTCAAAGAGCGATCGATAGCTTGATAATCGCGGGGATTAGGAATAAACTGAGCCGGACAATCGTGTTCCTGTAAAAGCGAAACCGAACGAGAAGGTTGAGCCGAAACCAACCAAATATTAAAATTGCGATCGCGCTCTTCCCTTAAAGTTTCCGCCAACTTAGCAAAAGCATGAGGAGTCACCGGAATTGCACGAGCCGCCAAATTAACAGCATCATCACCATCCTCAGCAATCTCCGACAAATACAAACTTTCAAACTTTTCTAAATCCGCCAAACAATCTTCCCAAAAGCGGTGAATTTTTGGTAATTGAATATGGGGCATCGGGGATTGGGCATCGGGCATAGGAGAATTATCTACCCCCTCCTCCCCCTCTACCCCCTCTACCCCCTCTCCCTCACCCCTCCACTGCTCCTCGGCATTCTCCACCCACAACAAGCTATGAGCAAGACACTGCTCAACTTCATCAACGGCAACTAAAGTATTTTCTGGTAAATAATCTAATAAAGAAGCGGGTTTTTCGTAAGCTATACCCAAGAATCTGCGGGTACCTTCTAATAATTGTCCCGAATCTAACTGTTCTTTTTCTTCTGGTGAAAGATAATCTTCTACAGACGCATTAAATTGCTTGTCTGCCATTAATATAGGCGCAAAACTAGTAGGAGTAAGAATTATTTGATCGATTTTATCTAAAGCAGAACGTTGAGTAGACGGATCGAATTCGCGAATTTGCTCGATTTCGTCGCCAAACCAATCCAAACGTACCGGCAATTCCGAAGATACGGGAAATACGTCTACAATATCTCCCCGACGGCTCCAAGTACCTTCCATTTCTACTAAAGGAACTCTTTCGTATCCCAAAGCAGCCATTTTTTTTGCAAAGGTACCCAGATTAAATTCCATTCCCTTAGCAATATTCAAACAATTTGGCTTGAATGCTCGTGGTGGTGGTAAATGAGGTTGTAAAGCTGCTTGAGTTGCAATTACAGCTACGTTAGAATTATCCGATTTATCTTCACCAGAGTGCTTAATTAAATCGGCAAGCACCTGCATTTGTCCCCAAATCATTTCGGTTTCCGGATCGAAAGGTTCGTAAGGGGAAGCTTCAGAAGTAGGATAAAAATGTATAGTTTTCCATCCCATCGTTTCCAATTGCGTAGTCCAACGTCCGGCTTCTTCCAAAGTAGCGCAGACTACAAATAAGTTCCGCTCCGAACTATTAGCTAATGCCGAAGCAACCAAACCTTTTGGTAAACGTGGAATTCCATTTAATTGTAATGTTGAAAGAGTCTTTAATTTAGAAAGTAGTTCGGTGGTGAGAGGGGAACGCCCCAAAGCACGCACTATGGAAGAAAAAGCCATGACTTTAAAATTCGTAATATTTCTTACGGAAACGCTTTCCTAACGTAATATGTCGCTGTCGCGCCTAGCTGCGCTACGTAATTAAAACCAGTCGCATCACCTACGGGTACGCAATATGACCTATTATGGCGCTGGACTTGGCAAGGGAGAATTATTAGATAATATAGGTTGATTTGTAGACACAACAAACCTTTACCTCGATAAATCCAGGTATAACTAAGGAAATTATCCCTTTTCTAAAATACAGGCAACAAGTCTATGCAGACGAATGCCTCCTTTTACCATTTTAGAAGTCTCAACGGTAAATTTTGTTGATTTCTATTTTTTTAAGCGTAAAATTACCACACCAGCTTTGGGCTACTATACGTGTATTGTGTTCTGGATTCGGCAATAATTTTCGTTTATTAAAAAAAATTTTATGTATTTAGAGTCTTTTATTAGTACGCTCTTGATGCTAAATACTTAAAAACTATAACCGTGCATAACTAGCCGAAAAAGAACGGCAATTAAAAGATGTCCCTCAATATTGAGTTACTGATTATTTTTTTATTAATTTTCGCTAATGGTATGTTCGTCATGTCAGAATTAGCGATTGTTTCCGCTCGTAAAGTCCGCTTACAACAGCTTGCTAACCAAGGAAACTCCAGAGCCAAAGCCGCTTTTGAATTAGCTTCCTCTCCCACGGAATTTTTAGGTACCGTCCAAGTAGGTATCACTTTAGTTACCATCATCGCCGGTGCCTACGGAGAAGAAATCATTACCAACAGAATATATCCTCTTTTAAATTTTATTCCTTTATATCAAACTCAGGTAGCCCGTGGAATATCAGTATTAATCATTACTTTTTTAGCAATCATTTTGGGCGAACTCGTACCCAAGCGTTTAGCCTTAAATCACCCGGAATTAATTGCTTCTATTGTTGCTTTACCAATAAAGACCTTGGTGAAAATTGCTTATCCAGTTGTTTTTATTCTAAGTGCTTTTACAGATACAATAATCCGAATATTAGGAATTAAACCTTCCACCGAACCGCAAATTACAGAAGAAGAAATTAAAGTATTAATCGAGCAAGGAACAGAAGAAGGAACTTTTGAAGAAGTAGAACAAGACATGGTAGAGCGGGTGTTTCGTCTAGGCGATCGCCCGGTTGGTTCTTTTATGACACCGCGCCCAGAAGTGATCTGGTTGGATTTGGCAGATAGTATTACTCAAAACCGCGAGAAAATAATTGAAAATGGTTATTCGCGGTATCCTGTATGTCACGAAGGGATAGATAATATATTAGGAATTATTCCGGTAACAAACTTATTAGTTCGTAGTTTCACCGGAGAGCAAATGGATTTAACGGTAGGATTGCGAGAGCCGATATTTGTACCTGAAAGTACCCGTGGATTAAAAGTTTTAGAATTATTCAAGCAAACCGTCAATCATGTAGCCTTAGTGGTAGATGAATATGGAGTAATTCAGGGATTAGTAACATTAAACGACATATTAATTGAAATAGTCGGTGATGTTCCTAACGAGGAAGAAGAAGAAGAACCCCAAGCCGTAAAAAGAGACGATGGCTCATGGTTACTCGATGGGATGTTAACAATGGATGAATTCTTTGAACTTTTCGACATGGAAGAAGAAATAGAATCCCACTCCCGCGACAGTTATCAAACATTAGGCGGTTTGGTAATGACTCATTTAGGTCGCATACCCGTTGCTACAGACAGCTTTGAATGGAAAAATATGCGTTTTGAAGTTATGAATATGGATGGCAATCGCGTTGATAAAATTTTGGTAAAAATATTGAATCACGAATCGATTAATTTTAATAATGGCAATGGCAATGGGAATGACAATGGCAATTGATAATTGATAATTGATAATTGGTAAATATCAATCGTTGGTACAAGATGCAAATTTATTACGCTTTCGATCTTCTTCTGAAATTTGCGAACCAACTGGTTGAACTAAATACCAATATCTCACTTCCAGCAAACGTAAAGGTGTAAAGAGCAATGCTAATTGTCCGTTAACTAATAAACCGATGATACCAGAGTCTCCCGGTTGCACATCATGATAAACATAAGTACAGCCAGAAGTTCCGGAACTATGAACAATGGCATTAGTTGTTAATCGAATCACGACATAAGAAAGTGTATAGGCAATTATAAAACCAGCAGCAATTTTAGTAATTAGCTTTTGATTCATATTTTGATTCATAATTTTATTAATCTTAGTGAAATATTATGCTTTATTACTAGATACTATTTTTACCTTGCAAGCATAAAACCCGTATTTATATTGAGAAATATTCTGGGATAATATAAATCGGCATTGTCAAAATTTTAGCAAGCAGTTTGATTGAACATTCCCAATTACCTATTACCAATGCCCCATACCCAACGACAAAAAAACCCGCCATTGACGGGGTTTCATCGAATTAGAATTCAGACAAAGGTTAAGTATTAAGTTTCCTATTTTCTCATTCGTAATTCGATGAAGTTCTTGCCTGAGAGCAACCTTTAGAAGACTCTCGATCGTCTTCACCGTAGATAAAAGGACAATATTTAGTATTAGCGCTAATACAATCCATATGTGGAGTTTTAGCGCACACGAGTAGTAATACACCCAAAATTATCAATAAACCACAAATACAAGCTACTTGAATCCAAGAAATTTCCATTGCACCATGAACGATTACCTCCCTTAACAAAGATACAATCGTTACTTCCACAGCGACTCCAACTGCAATGCTATGCTCTTGTAGATACACCACTAATAGTCGAAATAACTCGACCAAAATTAAAATAAATAGCATTTTTGCAGTTACTTCTTTGTAATCAGCAAAATGCAGAATATCGTCAAATATTCCCCATAGCTTGACTACCATCACGGCAAACAAACAAAAACATAGAGAAATGACAATTAAGTCGCAAAAAGTCTCCATATTGCTGACTATCCTGTGCCGATCTAACCAACGATTCCACAATAAAAATTGGCTTTTGGGACGTTTTTTCACAAACATAAACATGAATTACCAAGTGAACTACAGACCACACCAGCCATTGTTCAATTAATTTTTTATATTGTGACGTACTTTATAGCAAGTTAGCAGCAGTATTAATAACTTTTTATCGAGGAGGAATTTGATAAGTAAAACTTTGTGCTTGCTGCATCAGCTGTTCGGCATTGCTAGCCCATAAAGTATTATTTTGTGCTAAGAATAAATCCCTAGAGTATTGTAATACGCGCATAGCATCGGGATATTGTTTCATTTGTATAAATGCCAATCCAGCACCGTAATAAGCGCTAGGATAATCCGGGTTAGCTTCGGCGGCTTTTCTAAATGCTTCTAAAGCTTGTTCATGTTTACCTTGAGTATATAAAATAGAACCGATATTGTAATGAGCTTCAGAATACTTTGGATTAATTTTTATTGCATCGTCAAAAGCATTTTTCGCTCTTTTAAACTTACCTTGCCGCATATAACATAATCCGATTTGGTAAGCCGGTTCTGGGGCTTTATTGCTATATCTCATCGCTTTTTTAAAAGATTTGACTGCTTTGTTACAATCTTCTTTTTGCTGATACAATAAACCAATATTGTAATAAGCAACTCCCAATTTAGAATCAAGTTTTATAGCACGTTGTAAATAATTTTCAGCTTGAGTAAAATTATTGCCTTCCAACAAAGCACCACCCAAATTTGCATAAGCTAAAGCAAACTTAGGATCGACTTGAGTAGCTCGATAAAAAGCATTCGCAGCCGGTTGCAACTGTCCTACCTGTCTTAATGCTAATCCTAAATTGTAATGCGCTGGTGCTAAAGATGGATCTAATTGAATCGCCTGATTAAAGGCATTAATTGCATCTTGCGGACTCCCTGACTGAATGAACTGCAAGCCTTGATTTAGATAAGCTGTAGCGCTGTTACGAGCGTACTGTGCCAGCTTTTGCGGAACTGGATCGAACTTAAACTCATAAACTTCATTAGCTTTAACAGGAGCGATTGTTGCACTTAACAAAATTGCACTAAAGAACGCACTCAGCCGATATTTACAAACTAACTCGTTCATGGATTTTCTCCCTAATAACGCTTTTATTTGACCGAACCAATATTTAATTCAAGATTTAAATTCAAGATTATGGTTGAAAATAAAGCGGTTTAGACCGTGATTTCTTATTTATCGTCAATCTACCGGATTTATCCGTCTTTATTAATCCAAAATCTACAGACGCTCCTGATGGCTGCAACCAGACTAGTTTATAAAAATCTAATTTTATATGTAAATGCTGTCTTTTTTATAACTTTCTTGAAAGAAAATTTAAAGTTCCCGACAAGTCTTTAAATTAGCTGCTAGATAAGTAATACAGGCAGGGATTTTAGAATCCATCATCCGCTTGCAACTAAAAATGAAGCGCAACTATTAAGCGGTAGATAAGTATATATATAAAAGTTATCAAGCGGTGATGAACTAATAGACCTATATTGACACCATGATGCCAATTGAAAATCTTACTATAGATAGAGAGAAAATTTTAATAAAGTTAGCACTTACGCAATCGCAACGGTATGTTAGGTATTTCAGACGTTTAGATCCCCCCAACCCCCTTAAAAAGTGGGGCTTTGCGTAAGTCCTGAAAGTGTCAAAAAGTTGGAATGTAGAATGTAGAGGAGGCAGTTTGCGGCTTCCGATTTTCTTCGTGCAAAACTGCCGTTGTGTTGTCAGGTAGTGCAGCGCACCATAATAGTTATAAAAGAAAACTCATTTTTCAAAAGAAGCTCAAACAAAACTACCAAACTTCTGAATCTTCTAAAATATATCTTTCTAAACTTTCATCCCATCTAAGTTGAGAACGATTTGCTTTTAACCATTCCTTAAATTCAATGGGATTCTTACGACAATTAAAGCCCGGTGGTAATGGTAGAAGTCTATTTAAAACGCCAACAAGATGATTTACACTTCCCCTTCCACCAGGAATATTATCTAAAATATCTTCCGCAACATCTAATCTTCCGAAGCTAAATAGTCCGATGCTTAAGACAAATAAACCATTTCTTGTTGCTTTTATATGTGATTCAGATGCTTCTCTATTAACTTTTAAGTCATTTTTGGAATCTTGATACCAATATTGCAATTCTTCATACAAATCAACATCGGTAACTAATTTATTAGAATTGCGAAACTCACCACGAATTGATTCCCGAATTCGTCTTGCATAGGATATATTTTCACTCATAAATCCTAACCTGTCGTAATCCCTTTTCGCTCTAATCTTCTAGCAAGACTCGAATAACCAACTACCGCACCGGAACAAAACCAGCTTCAGCGATCGCCTTTTGCCCTTCGGAAGTCAGCAGCAATTTTGTATAAGCATTACCAACTTGCTCTTCTTTACCATTATTCTCTTTGGTAACTACAAATAATTTACTTCTAAGTGGATAACTACCGTTCTTAATCGCTTTTGTATTAACCCGATTCCGTTTTTGCGGACACTGATTTGCTTCTACTAATTCTCCAATATACGGAGCAACTAAATTGTCTAAACTATTGCCTAAAGCTAAGGATTTTACACTACATTGAGGCACTATTGCCCGCGCCGAGCCAAAATACACGCCGCCTTTATTTTGACCGATCTTACGCAATGCTTCTGTGGGAGAATAAACATACTCAACATTAGTAGCTAATTGTTGCGCGTCTAATTCTTTACCTTCAAATAATGTCGATTTTACGTCTTCTATATTTTCAGAAAAAGGCGTTATGGCTAAATCTGGCCCTCCTAATTCTTTCCAGTTAGTAATCTTACCTAAATAAATTTGCTGCAACTGTTCGACGGTTAAACCAGAAACTTCAAGCATTGGGTTGACTGCAACCGCTACCCCATCAGTAGCAACCTGACGTTGTTTGAGCGTAAAACCTTTTTGTGCAGCTTCTTGATATTCCGACTTTGTAAGGGGGCGTGACAACTGAGCAAAGTCTATTTCTCCATCCAACAACATCTCAATTGCTGCTTTAGAAATAGGAGTATCGCTTTGAGGGTGAGTATATTGCAACTGTAATTCCGGGCGATCGCCTTGAATCAAAGAATTTACAAGTTGCCGAATCGGTGCCCAAGCGGTACTTCCACTATACTGAAACGAACCGATGGGGACATTGCTTACCGTTTTAAAGGTGGAATCCACAGTCTTAGATTTTACCCCTTCCGAGGCTATGGTGCTGCCTTCCGGTTGTAAATACTGCCTTACCAATAACCATAATCCTCCCATGACAATGATTGTCAGCACTTTACCAATAATTAAACCTTTGACTAATTGTATAGAATCTCTACTAAGGGGAATGAGCTTTTTGGTAGTATTGTTCATAATTTATACCGATAATTTTTAAATCTCATTGATTTAGAACGTAACTTACGGCTGTGCAATTTGCTTAAATTAATTTTTCTATCAATCGTAAATTTTTTTCTATAGCAATCCTAAATGATTTGTGAGAAATTGATAAATCAACTGGCGGTTAAAACCGCTACTACACAAACGAAGTCCACCTGCGTGGACTTAATCAAACAAGCCGCGCAGGCGGGTTTCGCCTGTATAGCCGCGACTTATAGTCGCCAGGTATGAATAAAAATTTACTTATTATTTCAATCCTACATCTACGTGTTTTCTCACGTTCAAATTCGGATTGCTATATCTTTCAAAAAAAATAGATATATCTTACGGTTCATTTGCAAAAAACTATGCTAATTAAAATATGAATAATATATAGACGGAATTTACTTAAGTAAAATTACCCTATACAACGATTATAAATAAAAAAATTATCAATATGATAGGTAAATTAATATGCAATCGCTACCAGGTAATCCAGATTCTTAATCAAGGAATGTTCTGTCAGACTTATATAGCCCGTGACATTACTATTAGTAATTATCCCACTTGTGTTGTAAAACATTTTCTACCTAGCGATAGAATTGCGCTGCCATTGAAAATCCGCAGAAGGCTATTTACCCGCGAAGTTGAAGCTTTGATGAAATTAGACAGTTATGAATATGTTCCACATCTTTTAAATCATTTTGAATATAATAAAGAATTTTATTTAGTCCAAGAATTTATTCAAGGGCATTCTCTAAGCATTGAATTGCAGCCCGGTAAACGTTGGAGTGAAACCAAAGTAATTGAATTATTGCAAGAAGTTTTAAAGATTTTGATTTTCGTTCATTCCCAGGGGTTGATTCATCGCGATGTCAAGCCGAGTAATATTATGAGACGCACGCCAGACAATAAATTAGTATTAATTGATTTTGGTGCGGTGAAGCCAATGTGGAATGAATTGGTAAAAAATCAGCATCTTAGTGATAATACAACCATTGCAATTGGTACACCGGGCTATATGCCTTACGAACAACATCAAGGTAAACCAGTACCTAGTAGCGATATCTATGCTCTTGGTACGATTGCTATCCAAGCACTTACGGGTATTCATCCAATACAGCTGCCAAAAGATCCAGAATCTGGTGAAATTGTTTGGCGACACTTGGTTCGTATTAATAAGAAATTAGCTTCAGTAATCAACAAAATGGTACGCTACCATTCTCAAAACCGATATAAATCGGCAACAAATGCCTTCGCCGCAGTCATGCAATTAAATAATTTAAATTATACTGCTTCATCTACAGAAGATAACTTTATTTTGGCATCTGTTGAATTAGCACCCCCTATAAATCAATTAAGTTCAACAGCAATCGATTCAATAACGCCACAAAAATTATTTCCTCTACCAACAAACGATTTCGACTCCCAAACGTTGGATGATCAAATGAAGAGTGCATCAGAAAGCGATACGATTGTTTCGATGTTTCCTCACAAAGGAGCTTTGTACATCGGCTTAATAATAGGTGTTGTTTCTGGTTTCGCTTTAATGATTTTCAGCTATTTGTCCATACAAACAATAGATTATATTAAAATACAAAATTCTCAAATAGAAAATCTTCCGCGTTAAGGGAATAGAGAATAAAAAAGTAAAGAAATTGAACTGTATTATTTAATAATCTCAAGAATAATCTCAAAAATAATCTCAAATTCTCTTTATGCAATCTTCACAATCTTGGTATATTATCAAACGCCCTACCCAAAAATGCGAAATCGTCTCCAGCGAATTAACATCTGAAGACGATACAAAAACTATAGAAAAATGGGGACCTTTTAGTTCTAAAGAAGAAGCTATATCCCGTCGTATAGGGTTAATTAGAACGGGAAAATGTCAGCCAAATTAAAAAAATAAAGAGTTAAAAGTTATGAGTTATGAGTTATGAGTTATGAGTTATGAGTTATGAGTTATGAGTTATGAGTTAATAAATTCATCTTCCTACAATTTAAGAAGAGATACTAACTCCTAACTTAGAGAAGATATAATTTCTTTGTGGCACAATAAATAATCATTTGGGCCTCTCTACAAGCCTTTATAGTGCTAACTCCTAACTCAATAACAGACGTAGCACTGCGCCCCGTCTCTACAACAAATAACTACTTGCTCTGCGCTCTAACATTGCCACTTGCAGCAATTTCTTTTTTTAATTGTTCTATTGCTTTAGCAAATTGAGGATCTTGTAAGGTAGCTAGTTTATCGCGTTCTTTGAGCCATAAATTCTGACGCTGTTCGTCGCTCAACTCGACTTTGATATCTGGCTTAATCCCGGCTTTATTAATATCTTTACCGCTAGGGGTATGATATTTAGCAATCGTCACTGCCACTCCGGAACCGTCATAAAGGGGACGTACCGATTGTACTAAACCTTTACCAAAAGTCTTGCTACCGACTAAAACCGCACGCTTATTATCCTGTAACGCACCGGAAAGGATTTCACTAGCACTAGCACTTCCCTTGTCTACCAAAACTACTAGTGGTTTTTCCGTAAGCGATCGACCGTTTGCGGCTTCTTTATCTACCGTTCCCTTACGGTCAATGGTGGAAACAATCGTACCATCATTGAGCCACATCCGGGCAATTTCGATACTAGAGAATAATAAACCGCCAGGATTATTACGTAAATCTAGAACATAGCCATCAACGTTTTTCTTCTCTAATTCTTTAATAGCCTCGCGCATTTCTTTGGAAGCATTTGCGCTAAACTGCTTGAGACGAATATAACCAGTCTTGCCCGCAGGGGTTTGTTTTAGAGAATAATCAACCGGATGGATTTCGATTTTTGCTCTAGTTATGATATAATCTCTTGGTTTTTGTCCGCTACGAGAAATAGTTAGCCTAACCTTACTTCCGGGTTCCCCTCGAATCAAAGTTACGGCTTCGCTGGTATCCATTCCCTTGGTACTTTTGCCATCAATTTGAGTAATGACATCTTTTGCCAAGATACCAGCTTTAAACGCTGGGGTATCTTCCAGTGGGGCAATGACGGTCAACTTTTTAGTTTCCTCATCAAGACCAATAGTGATACCAACACCAGTTAATTCCCCAGAAGTATCCACCTGCATATTCTTGAACTCTTTCGGGTCCATAAAGCGGGTGTAGGGATCATCCAGCTTTTTAAGCATTTCCCGGATAGATTTGTAGGCTTGTTCCTTATCAGTGTATTTTTTGTCCAAATACTCTGTACGAACAGCCTGCCAATCTACTTGGTTAAACGTACCATCTACGTATTGGCGGTAAATAATTTGCCAAACTTCATCTACTATCTCTTTAGGACTTTCTCTAAATTTGGCTTGTCCCTGTGGAAGGTTTACAAGACCTGCGACGGCTATTGTTGATAGCGTCACGGCTGTAGCACCTAAAACAAGTCCACTTCTTCTAATCACCATATTACAGTTGTGCCAGACTGAATTTACACGTGTCAGTATGCTCAATCTAACACAGCCTACTACTGTAAAGACTGAGCATAATTTGTTATTTCGATAAATTTATCTATCAATCCGGCTAGCTTTGCGTTTTTACACAAAACTAGCAAGAATATTTGACCGGAAATTTTGTTGTATCTTTAATCTGGTTCTACCCAACGTTCGTCTGCTTTGATCAAGTTTATCAATTCCTCCACACCTTTGTCTTCGGGAACCTTTTTAATTTCTTCTCTACCCCTGTAAAGCGAGATAAATCCTGGAGTTTTACCAACATAGCCGTAATCAGCGTCAGCCATTTCTCCGGGACCATTAACGATGCAGCCCATAACAGCAATATCCAATCCCGTAAGATGACTGGTTGCCTCGCGTACCTTATGTAACACTTCTTCCAAGTTAAACAAAGTACGACCGCAGGAAGGACAAGCGACATATTCTACCATTGTCTTCCGCAATCCCAAAGCCTGCAAAATACTATAACAAACTGGAATTTCTTTTTCCGGTGCTTCGGTTAAAGATACACGAATTGTATCGCCAATCCCATCGGCTAATAAAGTAGCAATTCCCGCAGTAGATTTAATCCGTCCGTATTCCCCATCCCCGGCTTCAGTAACACCTAGGTGCAAAGGATAATCCATACCTTGATCATCCATGCGCTTGGCCATTAACCGATAAGCAGCCAACATTACCGGCACTCGCGAAGCCTTCAGTGAAATTACAATATTATGAAAATCTAAAGATTCACAAATACGAATAAACTCCAGCGCCGACTCTACCATCCCTTCAGGAGTATCGCCGTAAGTAAACAGCATTCGTTCGGCAAGGGAACCGTGATTTACGCCGATTCGCATCGCTTTCCCTTGATCGCGTAGAGAAATTACCAAAGGTTTGAGAGTTTCGGCAATTTTATCGCCAATTTCATCAAATTCAGCTTTAGTATACTCAGTTCGATTAGAGTCTGGTTTTTCAAAAACGTATAACCCCGGATTAATCCGAACCTTTTCAATATGCTTGGCAACCTCCAAAGCAATTTTCATACCGTTGTGATGTACGTCGGCAACAATGGGCACATCCTGGTAAGTTTGCTTTAACTTTTGTTTAATTTCCGATAAAGCCCTCGCATGAGCCATACTCGGTACGGTAACGCGGACAATTTCGCAACCGATTTCATGCAAGCGACGAATAGCAGCAACCGAACCATCAATGTCCAGAGTATCCTCATTAATCATCGACTGCACCACCACCGGGTATCCTCCCCCGATAGTTACATCGCCGATTCTTACAGGACGAGTTTTGCGCCGCTTGATAGTGCTTTCAAAAGCAGGTGGAGTAGATGCGCTATTAGTTGTTGGATTTGGCAGGGTTTGCATAACCTGTTTAAGTAAAATTCTGTAGCGAAGATATCAAAT
>CAYMZW010000063.1:0-21500 GCA_964395005.1 uncultured Rivularia sp. | reverse complement strand
CAATCACCTTTGGATCGTAAAGCGTCACCGTAGAATTAGAAGTACCAAAATCAATTGCAAACCAACCCGGATAAGTTATATCAGATTTTTGCTTTTGTGAAACTGAGGAAGAGTGATTAAGAATAGGGGTTTCGCTTATCATATCTTGATTGGTCATATTTTCAGTAAGTTCCGGATTTCTCCAGCGAGCATTTTCCTCAGCAAAAGTCCAAATATTGCAATCAGCAGCAGCAGTTTTTTTCACACCTAAAATAGCTTTACCCGCATCATCAGCATCAAAATACTCAGCAGTTACCCGTAAAGTCAAATCAATACCCTTCGGTAAAGGAGGATTCCAAATGCAATCATTTTGTCTCAACCGCTGCGGAGAAGTAAGTCTAAGTAATCTATCGGTACTAAAACTAACACTTTTATAAGCCGACTCAATTTGCTTAGCCAACTCAGATCGCCCTCCCAAAACCTTAATTTCAATCGAAGAAATAAACGGAGAATTAGGACTATCAACAGGTTTTATCTCAACCACCGGCAACAATAACAGCAGCGGATCCGTTTCCTTAATACGCAATTGATAACGACTAAAAAGTTCAATTTTGACAGGCATTTTTAATAAGTTAGGAGTTAGGAATTAAGAGTTAGGAGTTAGGAGTTAAGAGTTAGTAATTAGCAGTTAGGAGTTGTGAATCAGTAATCAGAAATCAGAAATCAGAAATCAGAAATCATTAAAAATCCGAGTCATCCGCGTAATCCATTGAATCCGTGTTCCTATTCGGGATAAGAAATAACAGTAATCCGCTTCATAGTATCCAACCATTCCGGAGTAGAAGCCGAAGTAGTTTCCTCAGCAGAAGCAATATATCTCAACAAAGGCTCATGCTTAGATTTCAATAATTCCTGTAAACTATCAACTATCTCCTTCAAAGCCATTGAAAAAGAACCTTTAACTTGTTTCGTCAATTCGCTAACATATTGAATCAAATGTAATCCCGCACTTGCAGTAATTTCATCCCGCAATCTTAATACAGCAATTTGATGATTAAATGGTCTTGGTGGTACTGAAAATTGTTTATCGGGACTCCAATCGAATATTTGTCCTTTTTGATGTTGTTCATCTTTTCTTGCTAAAGGAAATAAACTATCGGCATTTATCGGTACTGCACTATTAGCTAATCCGCTGTGTTGAATAATTAAATTTTGCCATTTATTAGTTGGATCGATCGCCCTTAACAAATACCTATACAAACGAGTTTCTCTCTTACCAAATTTCTCCTGAATCCGCTGCTCCATTTGCGGTTGGATAATTTCTTTGATTTTGTTTCTTTCTAACTGTACTTCTGCGGATAATTTGTTAAATAAATCTTTTACCGTTTCAGCAGTTCTTTCATGAGCAAAAGATTGCATTTCGTTAACTGTTTTAACGAAAGAATTATAAAAATCGTCGCTTTGGGTGGGAATGGCATCAACTTCAAAGTCTTCCTCAAAAATACTGGCATTTGTAGTAAACGTAATCGTCCCGTTTTTTGTCCTATCAAATAATAAAGTCCACTCGCTCCACTCAAAAAAGATTTTGTTGGTTAATTCATCTTTAACAATATCGCTTAAAGTTAACCCAGTCCGATTTTTTAACATCGGCTGTTTTTCTAAATCTTCCTGAAAATACCGATATGTCGTCACCAAATTCTCAATTTTTTCCCTTAACTCCAAAAATGCTGGATTTTCCACCATCGGAATGTAAGCCGGAATTTCTTCCAACACACTTTTTAAATTATTTTGCTCCTTCATTACAGTTTCCGCAGCCCTTTGAGTATCTTCCAAAAGCTGCTTCATTCCATGCTGCCCTACGTGATCTTTTAATAGCGATCGCAATCGACTGATCCCACCATCTTCAGCATAATCACTAAGCTGTTTGTGTAAAGTACTTGACTGCGGTAACATCTCCCCCAACTTGCGCCATTTTTCCCGCAACTGAACTTCATCAGGTTGATTTGGCTTTTCTAAATCCGGTAAAAACTCTGGCGAACAAACTTGTATCAAAGAAGAATATTGAGCTTGCTTCGTCAATCCATAAAGCTGCGAGAGCAAAACAATATTTTTCTTCTCAGTAGTCAAATTACTCGCGCTAGCAAGAGTTAAATGCAAAATTCTCAGCTTTTCTAAAACAGCTTCTTCCGATAATAAAGGCTCCTCCAAAACCTCATCCATCGCTAATATATCGCGACTTGACAAAGGAAGTTGATTAAACCTTCCCATGCCAACAATAATCCGATCCCTTAAATCTTGTCCCTTATCCCGTTCCAACATACTGCGAATTTTCGCCGCAGTGACTCCCCCTGGATACCTACCGTTAAGCAACAGTAAAATCGTTTGTACCTCAGTCAATTCCCTTAACGATAAAAACGTATCCCTGATACCCGAATCAGCCGCACCCAAACCGGGAAAATCCAACAATACAAACTCATTCGTTCCCTGTAATCCCGATAAATCCCATATCTGTTTTGCTACCTCAACCGTAATATCTATCCGTCGAATCAACGAGAAACTATTATTCAAATCTCTCGCTGAAGGCTGCGCGAAAGTTTCCCAACGCTTCGGAGATTGAGGTAAATCCCTAAATTTCAACTCCAAAATATTCATCGGGGGTTCAGCCAATCTCAACCCTTTATTCGCCGTAAACTGGTCAATTTCGTAACTTCTACCGCAGATGTCTTTCCCGTAAGCGCTATAGGTGCGAACGAATACCACCACTTCCCGTAGTAAAGCCCGTAATTCCAAACTTTGGGTTTGATTCCAAGCTTGCTCGCACCAAGTTAAAATTCCATTGGTATCGACAAAAGTAGTGGGATACAAACTTTTTAAAGTTGCCAAAGGTGCTGCGGGTACTTCCGCCAACTTAGCTCTACCTTCCACCACCTTGAGCATAAAACCCAAACATTCTTTTACACCTTCATGGGAAAGATACTGTACCGTAAACTTGTTAACCTTAGTCGTTTGTAACTGAGGTTGCTGTACCAAATGAATTGCAGTAACATTCCCCGTAGAAGGAGTTTCGCTCACAGGTAAAGCATCCGCAAAACCGATTAAACTACCAATCAGCAGAGTTTTACCGCTACTAAACTCCCCCATCACGCCAATTTTGACAGGAGAAGAAGCCAACTCTACAGTAGAGCGGGCAGACTGTAACAGTCGTTGAATGTTCTCATGGATACTCGTGGGTACCCAATCCTCTTGGGGTGGTGGATTCTCCGAAACCAACTCCAAACTTTGAAGTACCGATTCCGCATACTCCTTATAGCGGCGTAATTTCTCTACTGCTATATCACTTTTCATACTTGCTCCCGATTCACGCAGAGATTATTTTTACGAGATTCTTGGTAGATGGCAGCGATCCGAAAATATTGACTTCAAATCAAGTTCGACGTTAAATACCGCAATAATTACAAATAGACTTTAAAAATTAAATTAACGTTTCAAATAAATTAATACCACCATTTGGTACTCAAATAACGAGCGATCGGTTTTTGTTTGATTTTAACAATATAAATTTATTTTTAAGTCAGGATTTATTAATTAATTTAATCGTTTTAAACGCGATTTTATCTGATACCGTACCCATAATATATTTTTATACATAAATGCAACATATATACATAAGTAAAACAAATTTGACATTATACAATAATAAGTACGGGCATCGCAAATGCTATCACTGTTTACATCAAATTAACTGCCAGATTGGCAAATATTTGGTTACAAAAACCTTTCTTGTAGTTGTAGGTTAGGTTAGACGCACGAATAAATTTATTCTCAACACCCAAGTTTAGAAGCGTCGTAACTGAGATAAAAACCTTACTAGACGCTCTTGACGCAGAGGAAAGAAATAAACAGAGATAATAAATAGTTGGCGATCGCCTTATCGGAGCTTCGCATAAAAAAATCTTGTAGGTTGGGTTAGACGCACGAATAAAGAAGATTGTTAACGAAGAGCGTAGAAGCGTCGTAACCCAACATCCGGGTTTTGATTGAAACCTGTTGCTTGGTTAAGTGTAAAGTATTGAAGTTGTTTGAATTATTTTGTTTAGTTTTCGAGATTATGTTGGGCTTCGTTCCTCAACCCAACCTACGAGCTGAGCTTCACATCAAAATATCTTGTAGGTTCGGTTAGACGCACGAATCAATTAATTCTTAACGAAGAGCGTAGAAGCGTCGTAACCCAACATCCGGGTTTTGGTTGAAACGTATTATTTGGTTGAGTGTTGAATATTGAAGTTGTTTGAATTATTTTGTTTGTTGTTTGAGATTGTGTTGGATTTTGATTGAAGTGTATTGTTTGGTTAAATATTAAAAATTGAATTTGTTCTAATGGTTTTGTTTTGCTTTGTAAATAATGTTGGGTTTCTCTTCGTTCAACCCAACCTACGAGCTAATTAATTATTAACCAAGAATGTAAAAGCTTCGTAACCCAACATCCGGGTTTTGGTTGAAGCGTATTGTTTGGTTAAGTATTGAAAGTTGAAATTGTTTTAATAATTTTGTTGTATTTGTAATCCCGGATGTTGGGTTTCTCTTCGTTCAACCCAACCTACGAAACATAAGCTTAAAAAACATCGTATTACCAATCGTGGTCTGAATCAATAATAGTCCCATCGTCTAAAACTAGACCGCGAACTGGGGTACCAGTAAAATTAACAGTCTTAACATTTTTAGCCCCTCTTATATCAGCTCCGAAATAAGTTTGACTGATTTCAGCATAGAACAGGTTAGCTTCTCTCATGTCAGTACCATCCAATTCAGCACAAGAAAGATAGGCTTCGGTCAAATTAGCTCCCCTAAAATTGGTATTAGTAAGGTTACATTGTCCTAAACCAGCCCGATTCAAATTAGCCCCACTCAAATTGGCATTGCTCAAGTTAGTTCCACTTAATTCAGCACCAGTTAAATCGGCTTCGCTAAGATTAATTCCACTTAAATCGGCAGCGATACCATTTTTGTAGGGCTTATCATAAGCTCCGAGGTCGTCGATACTGGGATCTACCCCGTTAAGTTTGGCTCCCCTAAGATCAAGACCGCTAAAATCTCTTTCCCCAGCAGCATACCTTTTAAGCAACTCTTCAGCATCCATAATCTACTTCTGCCATTAACAAACACATATAAATCTAACCCACTCATCAATCAATAAAAAACCGGATATCTTCACGACACCCGGCTAATAAATAACCAATTAATTCCCCAACATCAATGATGATGCTCGTGCTTATGAGCGCAACCTTGCAAATCCGTACTCATCAACTTTTGACTGACTTCTTGTAAAGCCTCATCTTTGGGAGTTAAACCAATCCAATTTTCAATAACTTGAGTATCAAAACCGATTTCACCGCGATAACCAACTTGAATTAAAGGACGACGAATTAACAACGGCTCCTCTAACATCAAATTTAAAGCAGTTTCCGCGTCTACCTGTTCGGGGTTTATTTCACCAGATTTGATTCTAGGTGCAGAGCGGTTAAACCATTCTGCTACTGGACGATTGTTGAAAAACCAACGCAAACGTTCTTTAGTCCACTTTTCTTCTAAAATATTATGCGCTTCAACTTGATGTCCGGCTGCTGTTAATAGAGTTTTTTGTTTTGTATTATTTCGACAGCCTGTTTTCTCGTAAAATATTACCTTTGCCATAATAATCTCCGTATCAGTTAACAGTTAACAGTGAACAGTTATCAGTTGTAGGGTGTGTTACAGCACGAATAATTTCGGATTCATAATTACTATTTAAATACTGCCGTAACGCACCATTTGTTGTTGAAATCTAGTTAATTCTAAAAAAATACAACTAACAACTATCGACTATCCACTAACATCTTTCCACTAACATCTTTCATCAAAAATTCTTCGCAGTATGATTTACCGTGTCAAATTCAAAACGTTCTTTTGACCGAGTTTCCCCATATAAATTGAAAGTTACAGTAGGTTCTTCGATTGCTTCTACACTATGAATTGCACCCGGTGCGAAACTAACAATATCCCCAGGATTTAATATAATTTCTGCTGCTGGTTCAATTTTGTCTGGATGTTCTGCGGTAGGATTTCGCTTCCAAATAATATTCTTTTCTTGTCCTTTTAATACTGCGACGATTCCCCAAATTCCGTGATTATGAATATTGGATTGCGTTCCTTTTGTGAAGGTAACGGTTTGTACTGTAAAAGGAAAACCCAACTCATCATATAAAAGTTTAACAGAAGTTCCGGTTTTAGTATCGGGTTCTGGATGTTGAGTTTTTATCCAATAAGAATTAACCAGCAATTTTCTAACTAGTTGCCTAATTGCTGCTAGATAATTGCTTTCATCTAATTGCTTTTTGAGAATATCTTCTAATTCCGTAAGAAAGCGATAAAGACGATAATTCTCAGTAATTAAATCCCATGTTCTTACAGATTTACAAGCTTGATATTCACCATCTGATGTTACAAGCCAGTCTTTACCTTCCATAATCAGTTAACAGTTAACAGTGAACAGTGAATAATATTAAATATATAAGTTCATCTTTATTAGGACTTACGCAATTGCAACGGTATAATAGGTATTTGAGACGTTTAGATCCCCCCAACCCCCCTTAAAAATGGGGGCTTTGCGTAAGTCCTGTTTATTATTAATTATTAACTCCTAACTCTTCATTTTTTCTTTTCTGAGGTTAGGGAGATCCAAATAATCAAATATCCAGCTTTATAAAATACATTTGGGAGAAACAATTAAGCGGTGGGGTTTCCGCCCCGGAGGCGGAACGGAACCTTTCCTATGGATATTTTATTGCTTGAAAGTGCCTAGTTCTGAAATATCAGCCAATATACCTGCGGAAAAGACATTTGCTCTATCTATGTCTTTGACTTTATCGGATATTTCTTGGGCTTTTTCTGCTTCTCCTAGTGCAGCGAAAATTATTCCTGTGGCAGAATAAGCATTGACATATATTTGGATAATTTGTTCTTCTTCACGCTTAAATAATATTGGCTTTTGATCTTCCCAACCATCGGGTAATTTTGCGATTTGTTTAGCTTTCTCTTGAACTTTATTTGCTGTTCCTAACGCCATTTGGTATTTTTGCTTGTAATAAAAATATCTATAGGCTGCTATTAAAACATCTAGTTCATTGTCCGTTTTAGCTAAAGCTTGACTGATGTATTTTTCGCACTCTGATGTATTTTCCGAATTGTCCGCTGCTTTTATTAATAGCTGCTTGATATCTTCGGGTACGTCGTACCAAGAGAATTGTTCTATCTGTGACATAGTTTTGACTTTCCTTGATGAAGTGAATAAGGGAATAAGAAATTAGTCGTCATCTTCTTCTGGTGGACGTGTTAATACATCAAACAAGATTCCTGCGCCAAAGTCATTTTTTTTATCTATTTCTTTGACTTTATTACAAATTTCTTTGGCTTCTTCTTCCTTTCCTAATATAGCTAATATTAATCCAGTTGCAGCATAAGAATTTAAATAAAGTCGGATAATTTGTTCTTCTTTACGCTCTATTAATACTGATTTTAATTGTTCCCAATTATCAGGTAATTTTTCGGTTTCTTTAACTTTATTCTTTACTTTTTCGGCTGTTTCCAGCGCCATTTGATATTTCTGTTTGTAATAAAAATATCTATAAGCTGAAATTAAAACATCTATATTATTATCTGTTTTAGCTAAAGCTTGATTAATGTATTTTTCTGACTCGGAGGTATTTTCCCAATTATCGGCAGCTAATGTTAATAGTTGCTTGACATCTTCAGGCACCTCGTACCAGGAGAATTCTGTTTCTTTCATGATTTTAGAGTGGGTAAGGTGGGGAGATGGGGAGACAAGGGGATGGGGAGACAAGGGGAAATATCAATTTCTAATTCTTAACTCTTAACTTCTCACTCTTAACTCCGTGAGCTATGCCCAATGCCCAATGCCCCATGCCCAATTCTTTAAAATTTGGTAAGAATATAAAGCAGAGTAAAAAGTACAATCCAGATGATATCTACAAAGTGCCAGTAGATTTCTGCCATCTCGATTCCGGTATGTTTGTGTTCGTTGTAATGTCCGGCGCGACGGGAACGCCACAATACACCTAAAATTAACAAGACTCCGATGAACACGTGTAAGCCGTGGAATCCTGTCATTAGATAAAAACAGTTGGAGAATAAGTTGCTATTCATTCCGTATCCTAAAGTTAGATACTCGTAAACTTGACCTAGCAAGAAAATTATTCCCATGATTGCGGTAATTACATACCATTTCCGCATTCCTTTGACATCATTCTTCTTAATCGCTGAATCGCCGAAGTGAATGACGAAACTGCTTGATACTAGAATGATGGTGTTGATAGCTGGCAACAATAACTCTACTTCTGTTCCTTCTGGTGGCCAAGTTGCAGTAGTTCCTCGATAGAACAAATAAGTAGCAAAGAATCCACCAAACATTAATGATTCTGAGATTAGGAAAGTTATTAATCCTATAACTCGTAAATCAGCGTGTTCTTCATGTTGCGCTGGTGATTTTTCTGTGGCGATCGCCATAATAATTCCCTTCTAAATTTTGGATTTTAGATTTTAGATTCCTCGTTCCCAGCCTCCAGGCTGGGAATGCATTCTTCGAGGCTCTGCCTCTAAGTGGAGGCAGAGCCTCCAGAAGAGTATTACAAGGCAGAGCCTTGTAACAAGATGTTTAACCTGTTTTAAGCGGTTACTTCTGTTCCTCGTTCCCAGCCTCCAGGCTGGGAATGCATTCTTCGAGGCTCCGCCTCTAAGTGGAGGCAGAGCCTCCAGAAGAGTATTGCAAGGCAGAGCCTTGTAACAAGATGTTTAACCTGTTTTAAGCGGTTACTTCTGTTGTTGGTTCTAAAGGTTCACCTTCTGTTACTACGCCGTAATCATAGGGGCCGTGAGTAACTACGGGTAATTCTTCCCAGTTTTCAATTGCTGGTGGAGAAGTGGTTGTCCATTCTAATGTCAATGCATTCCAAGGATTATCACCGGCTTTTGCTCCAGCCATCCAACTCCAAATCACGTTGATGGTGAAAGGAATTACCGATACTGCCAACAGATAAGCACCATAGGTACAAAGCTGATTGATCGCTTCAAACTGTGGATCGTACATGGCAACTCGACGCGGCATTCCTTGTAAACCCAATTCGTGCATGGGTAGGAAAGTCAAATTAGTGCCGATGAAGGTAAGCACAAAGTGAATTTTACCCAAGGTTTCATTCATCATTCTTCCGGTCATTTTGGGGAACCAGTGGTAAATTGCAGCGTAAATACCAAATACGGAACCACCAAATAAAACGTAGTGGAAGTGTGCGACTACATAATATGTATCGTGAACATGTCCGTCGAATGGTGCTGTACCCAAGGTAACGCCACCAATACCACCTAAAACGAACATCATTAACAAGCCGATAGCAAACAGCATCGCGCTGGTATAGCGGATTTTTCCTTGCCATAAAGTTGCCACCCAGCTAAATATTTTAATTCCCGTAGGAACGGCAACTATTAAAGTTGAGATGGTAAAAAACATCCGCATCCAGCCTGGGGTACCACTAGTAAACATGTGGTGAACCCACACAAACAAACCTACAACGCAAATCGCTAAACTAGAATAGGCGATCGCCTTGTATCCAAAGATCGGTTTACGTGCATGAACCGGAATCACTTCGGAAAGAATGCCGAAGATAGGCAGAATCATCAAGTAAACTGCCGGATGTGAGTAAAACCAAAATAAATGCTGGTAAATAACGACGTTACCGCCTTGATCTGGTTTAAAGAAGGAAGTACCGAAGTTGATATCAAATAGCAGCAGCACTAAACCAGCCGCTAATACTGGTGTAGAAACAAGTGCCAACAATGAAGTAGCTAAAATTGCCCAGCAAAATAAGGGTAATTCATCCCACTTCATGGAAGGAACTTTCATCTTCCAGATGGTAACAACGAAGTTCAAAGAACCCAAAATTGAAGAACTTCCAACCAAAACAATGGCGAGAATCCACATACTTTGAGCGGTATTCGCTGTTACCAAACTTAGGGGTGGATAGGCTGTCCAACCTGACTGGGCACCACCGAAGAAGAAACTGCCTATAACCAAAGCACCGGCAGGCGGATTTAGCCAAAAGGCTACAGCGTTTAGTTTAGGGAAAGCCATATCCCTAGCACCAACCATCAGCGGTATCAAATAGTTGCCGAAGCCACCAATCGCACTGGGAACAATCCATAGAAATATGTGGCTTTGTTGGTACCGTCAAATTAATTTGAGTTCCTTACATAGTTGCAATGTTTTTGACAAATAAAACCTTGATTAAATAACCGTTCGTGTTGCTGTTGATACGACAACGGTTTTAAGGAGGGGATAGCGAAGAATTCCTACAGCCTGCTTGACGATTTAAGTTGAGAAAACGGACGAAAAACTACTATCGTCCGCAACAAACAGAATTTTTTACTGCAAACAGTAAATTAAATTAAGTCGCCACAATAGAACCATGCAAACAGCAATCAAAATCCTACTGAAACGAGCTAGAGAATACAAAGCCGAATTGGAAGCACGCGGAACAACCGTAGAGGCAGAAACCGAACGTTTACGGAAACTTGGCTTGCTACTAGTCAAAGACTCAAACCAACAAAACAACGGTTAATTTACCTTTATCGCACCAAACGACCTCAACTAAGTCGCGGTAAATAGCGTTACGTTCTGAAGCCGACAGCCCCACCCAAAAGCTAGGGTGGGCTACCATCTCCAATAATTGTTTTTTCTCTTCAGATTGGACGGTTTTAATTTCTTCCGTTTGAATCAACAGATGTAATCGCGTTCGTTTACGCTCGATAACCTCTATTAAATCGGGGTCGTCAATTGCTTCTAACACTTTGATTTCTTGGCGTAATTTAACGACTTCCGGGTTAATTTCTTTCATGTCAGGGAGATAAATCCCTATTGTTTCTGCTCGTGCGGATATTTCAAGCTGTACGATGTTTTCTGCCTTCTCAATAGATAATCCATAGCCGCGAGTATATTCGGGTTTACAGCGTCCGTTTTTGTTCCGAGCATTGCGACAAACTAATAACCTATTGCTATATTCACCATCGATTCGTTTATAACCACTACGCTGTGACATTGACCCACCGCAGTTTTTACACTTAGCAAAACCACTAAGCGGATTAATTAAAACGGATGGGTCGTAGGTTCGCTTACCCGCTAAATTGTGTTCAAAAATCGATTTAATTTGCTGCCATTCATCATCAGTAATAAGTGGTTCGTGTTCGCCATCTACGATTAACAATGGTGCTTTACGCCCAAACGACAAGTATTGTATTTGTCCGCGTAGCATAGCATTACTTATCCAATTCCTTAATCCTGTCGTGGATGATGGTGCTTTGAGGTGTACTTTCCCAAAATAGCTAGCAGGATGCATATAAAACTTTGACTTGAATGCTTCAAGCGTTGCTCCGTAATTACGTAATTCTAAAAATATATCGACTAACGCCCGCGCCACTTGAGAGTAACTTAGCTTACTGCGGGGGTATTTATCATCGTTTAATCGTAATTTCCCGTCAACCATGATATACCCGAATATCGGCTTATACGGTTCCTTCCTTTCTCTGTGCTGCCGATGCCCAGATATTGAATGATGACGAATGCGATCGCGCACCTGTGCAGCCAAAGCAGCTTTAACCCTCCCAGTAAATAAACCATCCGGAGAGTTTAAATCTAATTGTCCATCTTCTAAAAATCTTACTTCTACCCCAAACTCGGTAAAAACTTCCCTTGCTTGCTCCCACTGCAACGGGCTACGAGTTAATCGGTCAAAGTTGGGAATAACTACCGTTGCGACTTGCCCAGACTTTACCAAACTCATTACCGCGTTAAATCCCTGTCTCGCATCCGATACCCCAGACTCTACATCAAAATAAATCAAACTCTCAGGGATACCAAACCGAACCAAATTTTCTATATATCTTTCAAGCGCGTGACCTTCTTCAAACTGCTTATTGCTCGACACCCGACAATAACCGATAATTAATTTACCCATGTCCCCAATGACATACACAGTAAGGCAATCGTACCACGGTACTATCTAAACTAGATTAAAATCATGATTGTCCCATGATTAGTCAGAAAAGCATTATACACATTGGGATCGAGTACATCTGCATCTGGTGTAGCCAATTCGGCACGCATGGCTACAGCCATCAATCCACCAATCAGATAGAAAATAAACGATGTCACTAGGTATTGGATACCAATTACCTTGTGGTCTACATTAAAGGTGAAATAGTCATACCATTTCCATGCTTCGGGATGAGCATGAGCAGCCACTTCAGTTGTAGTTTGTGGATGTTCTAATTGAGTCATTCGATTTTGAATTTTAGATTTTGGATTTTGGATTGTCTTAGGGAAAGAGGGGCAAGGAGATGGGGGATAAGGAGAAATTTTTATTATTAATTCCTAATTCTCAACTCATAACTCCTCACTCCTAACTCTTTACTGTTGAATTTGAGCGAGAGTTGCTGGGTTAATGCCTATTTCCGAACTGTAGGGATTGAGATATTCGGATGGGGATAATTCTGCGGGATTAACTGCAACAGTTTGTGAATCTTGCTGTGCAATGCGGTTTTCTTGTAGCCAGCTTTCATATTCTTCAGGAGTATGAACGATTACTTTACTTCTCATTGCACCGTGATAACCACCACATAATTCTGTACAAACTACGGGATATTCTCCTGGCTTGGTAGCGACAAATCGTAATTCGGTTGTCATTCCGGGAATTGCATCTTGCTTTAAACGGAATTGCGGTACCCAAAATGAGTGGATTACGTCTGTTGCTGCAATGTTCAACTCTACGTCAGCACCTACTGGTATATGTAATTCACCTGATGTGACGTTATCTTCGGGGTAACTAAAGATCCACGCGAACTGCATTCCGGTAACATCTACAGTTACGTCTGCTGTTTTACCTTGTTGATTGGGTGAGCCTTTAATACCAATTTTTTTATTGGCTAAAGGTGCTGCTTCTGATGGAATTATGGGAGCTTCGCTGATTGTCGCTGCGATCGCACTTCCACTATCTATATGATTTTGAGCTTCAACTATTGCAGGGCTAGATGATGGAAATCCTCCCATTTGCTTGTAAACATCTACGCTGTAGATACCTAAAGCAAAAACTATTAAAGTCGGAATTGCAGTCCAAAATATTTCTAAGGGAACGTTTCCTTCAATTGGGGGGCCATCTGTTTCGTCATCTTTGGGCTTGCGAAATCTAATTGCAAAAAACAAGATTGTTCCTTCAACCACCAAGAATAAAGCAATGGCGATCGCGAACATGACGTTGAAGAATCCGTCTACTAAGGGAGCTTGTTCGGATGCTTGTACTGGTAATAGACTATGAGTTTGACTAGCCCATAAACCTATAATTGTGACTAAAGCTCCAGCAACCAGGGTTAGTAATGAAGCAGGAATTTGTTGCATGGCGACTTATTGTATAAAGTGTAGTGTAATCTGATGATGAATGCCGTTATGTTGAGATGAGAGCTATTTGCTTCTTACATTCATCCGCTTATTTAATCTATAGGATCTGAGGATAGGCGGTGCGATGTTCTTCATATATTTGTGTAATCCAGTAAAGTTTTCTTTGCTACATCTATTTACTAAGAGGATGCATAAGTTTATAAGTTTTTTCACTACGTTTTTAATTATTTTTTCTAACTTTAAAACTTATGTACTTGTCATACTTTTATCAGAATTGAAGATGATTTCTGGAAGAAGTAAATCTTGAAAAAGAAGTAGATAAGTAGATTTTACTATTCATCAAACGCAGCAATTGACATGATTTTTATCCATGAAGAATAAGTTTGTCAGATATAAATAAATACTGTTTAATTTAGACGACCAATAATGCTTATTACATAATTTTATTTTATTCTTATTATGAAATAAGTAGAGTACAGGTTTATTTTAGTTTCATTTATATCTGTCTACTTACAAGGGTTTTTAGTGGTAATAGTTTTGCACTAATACTTTTTCACCATTGCTTCTAAGATAGCTTAATTCAGAACAGTTAATTGTGAATTAAACATAAAATTTACAATTTATAATTTTCGTTTGATTAATGGTTTTTAACCAAAAAGATTTTTGATCATACTATAATATTTGTAATTTTTAATTTGTTAAATTATGACTATTTTAAATCTATGAATTTGTTTATGAGTAACTTATTTGCTGCAATCAATCAAAAATCACTCTAAAAATACTTAATATATTGTTGATGATTTAATTTTCCAGTGTTTTTTGTTCGAGTTAAATAACTCTAGTATTAAATACTTAAAATATTTTATTTATAAAATATTAGCTAATTATGAATTTTCGATGAAGAATATGTTAAGATAAAAAATAGACGCAAGTAAAATCAAATAAATTTTTTACATAAAAACATAAATAATTGAGTTGTTCTTAGAGAGCAATTTAAATAGATTTGCAGGTCAATAGGGGAAGATTTGGCGTAAAACTGTAGAAATAGCATAAAATATCGTTCATAGCTCATTACGAACAAAACTTTTTAACATCTTTATGAAAACTATAAATAACGAAGTTGAAAATACAGGCTCGGGTTAATACTTGTAATTAACAACAACGTGATTGATCGGAAGTACATATATAGATGTGAGTCATAAATTACGATAAGTAAACCTTTTTATTGTCGTAAAGTGTGGTGAATAAAATTTATGGTGAAGACACATCTAGGTAGGACTTGAGCCAAGCGTCGCAAGAAGTGAAGTGGCAATAAGCCTTATGCCTTATACAATATCTAACAACAGTTGTGCTGGATGCGACAAATGTCGATTTCAGTGTCCAACAGGTGCTATCAAAATCGATAATGGTGAATATTGGATTGACCCTCATTTATGTAATAATTGCGAGGGTTATTATTCAGAACCTCAGTGCGTATCTGCCTGTCCGAGTAAGTCTCCAATACCACTACAAGTCAAAAAAGGGAGGTGCAAAATTGACGATAGAGAATTAACTAGTTCCGATTTATTTTTTAATGGTAAAAGTAATCCATTTGCATCGGGGATTCCGATATGGGAAGCTTGTAACGTGTTATCGCAAAGAGCATCTTTACCTTGGCAAGTGGATGAAAATAACGAAGTAAGTTACAGCAAACAGATTAATCGCGGAAAGGGTAAAATTGCTTTTCATATAAACACTTATGAAGGCGAACTTGCTACAGATTTAGAAGCAGTAGAAGCTCTTGATATTCGAGCTGCTTGTATGCACCTAATCTTTGCAGCTTATGCGACTTTTCCCGAAAAAGCTTGGGATGAAGAGTTTGTTGTAGATGATAAACAAATAGAGAAGTATTTAGGGTTAGAGAAACGCAAAGACTTAAATAAAACCACTAAATTGGCTTTGATGAAAAGTTTAGTTCTCCAAGCTTGCTCTTTAATGCTTTCTATTGATTTGCCCCAACAAGGGCGTATCAAACCAATTTCCTTAGAAAAAAGTAAACTTTGGGATTTAACTGGAATTCAGCATCATTTCCAACACGATGAATTAGGATGTAAATATTTGGTTGGTTTAACATTTAGAATCAAAGCTGGTGAATGGGCAAAGTATTTCTTGAATAAAGAAGCCTGTAAACAGCGAACAGCTTTTTACCAGTATGGTAATTTGCCTAAATCTTTGCTGACTACAGTTATGAGTATTTGGCAGCAGCATGAAGGTGCAGCAAGACTGATGTGTTGGTTAACTTTCAAAGCAAAAATGGGCAAACAGCAACGCATTACAGTACCTACATTAATGCGCGTTGCCTATGGCGATCGCAAAGTCGCAATTGCTTGCAGACAGAGGGAAGAAAGAAAACGACTGCTGCGTAGTTATGAAAGCGATTTAGAAACTTTGTCGCATCATGGAATGAAACCAGTTTTCGATCCAGTTAGTTATCCAGCACCAATTCAACCGTTGTGGGCAAAGTTAGCTGATATTCCTGAAGATCCAGATGAAGCCATAGAATTTTGGATTAACGATGGTGATGAAGGAAAAAGGTTAACAGACGTAAGCCCTCGTGGTAAGTGGAAAATGCTAATGAATGCTAGAATTTTAGCTTTTGAAATGTCACCAAAATGGGATCAGCCAAATCTCGCTGCCAGGAAAAAACAGCAGAAGACTGGTAATACCAAAAAGAGAAGGAATATAAAAACAGCAGGTGGTTTGCTTGGCGAACAAATACGTTTAGCAAGAAAAAACTTGAGTATTTCTCAAAGGGAATTAGCAAGACTGATGGGAAAAAGTCAAAGCTGGATTCGGGACATAGAAAACGGTCGTTTAAGAGTTAAGATAGAAGACCAATTAGTTTTACGTAAAGTACTGAAAATCGCTTAAATTATTTATATTTTATTATTATTTTACTCGATTCTATCAAAGAATCGGGTTTTTTATTTTTCTGATTTCATGAATAAAAACTATTACCAATTACCAATTACCAATTACCAATTACCAATTACCAATTACCCATGCCCTATGCCCTATGCCCTATGCCCAATTACCCATTACCTAAATTCTGCATTTCCATTACATAGTCATCCATCACAAAACCATTCCCAATATCCGTAACGACATCATCAACAATCTTGAAACCAACCTTTTTATAGAAAGCGA
The DNA here is from genome assembly GCA_964395005.1 of uncultured Rivularia sp. Taxonomy (GTDB): domain Bacteria; phylum Cyanobacteriota; class Cyanobacteriia; order Cyanobacteriales; family Nostocaceae; genus Rivularia. The sequence continues at coordinate 4,843 of CAYMZW010000063.1, read as the reverse complement.
TACTGTTAAAATTATTCTTATTCACAGTCAATTGAATCACAGGATTATCAAAAGTGCTTTTAATAAATTTGATTGCCTGTTTACCAATACCTTTTCCTCGGAAGGAATCAAGAACGTATAGTTTGCTCAAAAATAATTTTGCCGCTTTATCCTTAACAGAAAAATAGCCAACTTCTACTTGATTCTCAATTTGGTTATCAATAATTAGATAATATTTATATCCTTCGGCTATTTGCTCCTTGATAGCGCGTTCGCTTTGGAACTTATCGAGCATATATACAACTTGCTCGTTTCCAATAATTGGTAAATAATGTTGATTCCAAATCTCTTTAGCTAAATTAGCAACTTGAGCAATCGCTTGAGGATTATCGACAATTTTAAATTCAATCATAAAAAATGACCTTCAATTTACTCCCAACCTAAATCTTGACTGGAATTAATAAGTCCTTCGTTTAATCAATGACTAATTATGACTTGTTTTGTGCTGGTAACAATTTTCATCGGTGTTTCGATCAAATTGCATTCCTTCGATCAAATTGCAGCAAAATTTTGATAGTACCGCAAGATTCAAATAGTTTTAAGTTTCAAATCTCTATAAATTTTAATTAATGCTGGTAACTTACTCAAGCTGAGAAGTCACTAATTTTGTTAAATCAAACAAATTAGATTACACGAATTGCATTTTAATTTTAGAGGTCAAAAATGTTGTTGGGAAAAAAGCGTATCAATAATCAATCGATGAGTTCTGCTATTAGCAAGGAAAGCAAACAATTTCTGCAATTAGCTATTCCTTTAGTTAGCGCTCAAATTACCCAATCTCTTACGGGGTTTTTCGACACAATTATGATGGGTAGATTGGGAGCAGAAACTCTCGCTGCTGGTGGTTTGGCTTCTTTAACTTTCTTTTCTTTATTAAATATTGCCACTGGCGTAGTTTCAGCAGTAAGCCCAGCCATTGCAGAAGCTTATGGTGCGGGGCATAAAACAAAGATTGAAAAGTATGCACGTCAAGGTTTCTGGTTAGTTCTATTGCTGTCAATTCCAACTATGTTAGTAATTGGAAAATTAGATTCGATAATGCTGCAATTGGGACAAACAGAAACAACCGTTAATTTAGCTAACAGCTATTTAGATATTATCCTATGGGCTTTCATCCCAGCTTTGGGTTTTGCAATGCTGCGGAGTGTTCTATCTGGATTGTCCCATACTCGTCCGATAATGTTTATTGTGATTGTTGGCACCTTCTTTAATATTATCGGTAATTATATTTTAGGGTTTGGTAAGTTTGGCTTTCCCAGATTGGAGTTAACAGGTTTAGCTATATCAAGTACTCTAACTTTCTGGGGAATGTTTATTGCTTTGATAATTTACATTCTTAAACATCCCCAATTAAAAATCTATCGTATTTTCGAGCAGCTACATCAATTCAAACCCAATATTATTCTCGAATTGAGCAAAATTGGCGTTCCAATCGGTATATTTATCGCTTTTGAATTAGGATTATTCACCACAGTTACCTTTCTTATGGGTTCCCTGGGAACAGAAGTTTTAGCAGCACATCAAATTGTTTTCCAAACTGTACTTGTAACTTTCATGATTCCTTTAGGAATGTCTTATGCAGCAACAGCAAGAGTTGGACAGTGGTTTGGACAAAAAAATTTCAGGGGAATCAAATTATCTACATATATTAGTATTGCTATCGGAGTAGGGATTACAATCTTATTAACAATTTTGATGCTGTTATTTCCTCGGTCAGTAATTGGACTTTATCTAGATATTAACGATCCTGCTAATAGTGAAATCATAAATTTAGCATTGCCAATGTTAACTATTGCTACCCTTTCACAAATCTTAGATGCCGTTCAAAAAATTACTTATGGTGCATTACAAGGAATTCAAGATACTCAAGTACCTTTATTATTAAGCGTTCCAGTATTGTGGGGTATTGGATTAACTGGTGGTTATATTCTCGGATTTGTTTTTAATTGGGGTGGTACTGGTTTGTGGTTGGGACAATCTATTGGAATCGCTATTGTTGCGCTATTGTTTTTAGCTCGTTTTCATCATCAAGTCACGCGTCGGAAATAGAAAAAATCATAATTTTCGTAGGGTGCGTTATAAACGGAACGTTTTAACGCACCATCCACAGTAAAACGGTGCGTTACGCTCCGCAATAACACACCCTACATAATTTAAATCAATTTACTCTTTCAATTTAGAAAATCAAACCTATTGCGATAGAGAAACAGTTATTTTTAAACCAATTTACTCTTTCAATTTAGAAAATCAAAACTATTGCGATAGAGGAACAGTTGTTTTTAAATGAATTTACTCTTTCAATTTAGAAAATCAAAACTATTGCGATAGAGGAACAGTAAAAAATTACCGATAAACAACAACTGTACAGAAACAGAGGAAAGAGACAAAGAAAAGTAGGTCATTTTCAACCGTAAGCGCAGTTGTCTAAAGTTTTATTTTTTACTAACACATCTTATATAATCTTATATAATCCCAGCTTAAATGAGATAATTACTTACTTTTTATCTTATTCAAGTATATATAATTGCTCAATAAAAAAATGAGATAAAAATAGCGCGATTTTTTTTATTGGTAACGGTTTTATGGTATTATTTTTAATATAGATAGTTTTTTATAATGGGGAGGCATGACTATCAATAAAAAATTACCACCACTCCATTATCATAAAATACGATTTATTCTTTTTAATTATCCCATATTTTCACGATTTAAAAAATTTTTTTTTCCACCATATGAAAAAAATTTAAAATAAAAAATAAAATCAAAAAAATAATTTGATTTTCAAATTATATTGAAAAAACTATTGCGATATGACAACTTTTTTCAAGCGATCGCTCACCTAGCACTACAGGGATAATAAATTATTTTCTAACCTGCTCTATATTGCTTGGGTGTAAATCCAGTAAATTGTCGAAAATATTTACCAAAATGGCTGTGGCTGTTAAAACCACATGATAAAGCAATTTCAGTCACTGATAATTGTGGATTTTTCAATAAAGATTTTGCTTTCTCAATTCTTTGTTTAATCAGATATTTGTTTGGTGAGATTCCCAAAGACTTTTTAAACAAACGGCTAAAGTGATACTGGCTGATTCCAGCTAAATTAGCTAAATCGGATAATTTGATTTCTGTAGCGATATTATCATTGATATAATCTGTAACTAAAAGTAACTTGCCATCGCTTAAACCTGTTGAACTCAAATTTGAGTTAAAGTTTGTTTTCTTAACCGAATAATCTCGTAGTAAATTGACAGCTAAAGCATTACTCAAAGATTCTATATATAACTCGCTTCCCAAACCACTTTTTTGATTCAATTCAGCATAGAGCATCATGATAATTTGCTCGACTTGGGGATTGCGATCGCGAAATTTGGGAATCAACTCTAGAGTATTTCCATCAGCACCAGTTTGTTGAGCAACTTGTTGTAAGAATTGGGGTTCAATTTGAATTTGTAGAAAATGATCTTCACCTTCAGCACGATATCCGCCAGCGATTCCTGCTGGTGTAATGCAAATATCACCTTTGCTGTAAATTCCGACATAACGTTGTTCCCCCATCACTTGATGAATCCGATGGGGACGATTTGTCAGACACAAAGTTAAATCATGCTGCTCAAAAGCTGGATAAGTACCTTGTGCAGGTGGTAACTGGTATTCTTTAACGATAATAGATTTCCAGCCTAAATCTTTACTTGAGGCAATTAATCCTTCATCGGATGAATAAGGAATTGTTGCTAGTTTGGTGCTGGGAACTGTATTCATGGCTGTGTTTGGGGGAATTGCATTCAAATAAAAAACTTGCAGCAAAATTTTGATAGTACGGCAAGAAAATAATAGTTTTAAGTTTCAATTCTTTATAAATTGTAATTAATGTTAGTGATTTAGAGCAAGCAAATAATCTATCAGCTTCTCTAATTATCAACATTAGAAGTTTCTTTAAGAGGATGGGCTATGAAATCTCATACACAGAATAAAAAAATCGCCACAATTCTAGCAGAGTCTTTTATAGATGATCCAAGTTTTGAATTTATCTATGGCGAAAATGTCAATAAAATTAAGGCTTTAGATGCTTTCTTTGAGTTATTTGTAGATGATGTAATGCAGCGAGGTGAAATAATTATTGCACCAGAAGATAGAGGAGCCTGTATTTGGTATCCCGAGTCAGTAGAAATTTTTGACAAGCAATTTGAACAGATAGTAGTTGATATTGCTTCGACTGTCTATGATTTTGCTGGTGAGGAATCGGGTAAAAGATTTGAGCATCTAATCCAAAAAATGGGTGAGTACGAACCCGAAAGAACCCATTGCGAAGTACTTTTTATTGGCTTGAAACCAGAAGCACGGGGAAAAGGGATAGGTAAACATTTGATAAAACCCGTTCTTAATCATGCTGATACGAAACAGGTTGGTTGCTATCTAGTTTCTTCTAATTCTCGCAACATATCATTTTACGAACGACACGGTTTTCAGAAATATTGCCCAATTGAAATTAGCGATTCCTATTCTATGACGGGAATGTGGCGAGATGGCGGCTAATTAATATCAAATATTTAGCTGGTAGAAGTAAGTTAATACAGTGGAGAAAGAAGATAATGTTAGGAACTAATTTATTTGTGCCGAAAACTGAAAAAAATACCGATCGAACAGAAACTAAACTTGATAGTGCAGCGCTTGTAATACCAGTTCTTTTTAATTGGCTCGTTGCTATTTGTATTAGATTCTGGCTTAGAAATTATCGAAGGTATTTCATTACATTCAATAATTCATCTATCAGCTAGTTTACTATTTACCATCGGCTCGATAC
>CAYMZW010000062.1:0-21520 GCA_964395005.1 uncultured Rivularia sp. | reverse complement strand
GAACAAAAACTATCAAAGCGTCACAGCACCCTACAATTAATTTCTCTCCTTATCTCTCCTCTCCGCGCTCCTCTGCGCTAACCTCCGCGCTCCTCTGCGTTTAAAAAAAATATAATCTCCCCCAATCCCACCAACCAAACCAAAACCCACGGTAAACTGTTGAAATTGTGAAACATATTCCCGTGTGTTATGGCTAATTTTTTATTGGAAGTCGGAACGGAAGAGTTACCTGCAAGTTTTTTGAGCGGTGCGATCGCGCAATGGAAGCAGTTAATCCCCCAATCTTTACAGGAAAATTTTCTCGACAATGAAGCGGTGGAAATTTACGGTACTCCCCGCAGATTGGCGGTGTTAATTAAAGGTTTGCCGCAACAACAAGCTGATAGGGAAGAAGAGGTAAAGGGGCCACCCGCAAAGGCTGCTTTTAAGGATGGTACACCCACCAAAGCGGCGGAAGGTTTCGCGAAAAAGCAAGGTGTGGATGTTTCTGCTTTAGAAATTCGCCCTACTGATAAAGGTGATTTTGTTTTTGTTAAGAAAAGTATCAAAGGACGTTCTACATCTGATATTCTTACCGAACTTATTCCCAACTGGATTTTTAAGCTAGAAGGTAAGCGGTTAATGCGTTGGAGCGATGGAGATTTAAAGTTTTCTCGTCCGATTCGCTGGCTGGTGGCTTTGTTGGATGACAAAGTTTTACCAGTTGAAATTGAGAATAATTCGGAAATGGTGAAAAGCGGTAATACTTCGAGGGGACATCGCGTTTTACATCCCGATAATGTAACTATATCTCAACCTACCGATTATTTGAGTACTTTGAATTTAGCTTCGGTGGTTGCTGACACTCAAACCCGAGTTAATACGATTACTCTTCAGGTACAAGAAGCTGCAAAGAAACACAATGGTTACGCTCAAATTTACCCCGATTTGTTGGAGGAAGTTGTTAATTTAGTAGAATTTCCGACCGCTGTTGTAGGTAATTTTGAAGCGGAATTTTTGGAGTTACCACCGGAAGTTATTACTACGGTAATGGTTTCTCACCAAAAGTATTTTCCTGTATTTAAATCTGAGGATAGCAAAGAATTACTTCCTTATTTTATTACGGTTTCTAACGGCAACCCGGAAAAATCCGATATTATTGCTAAAGGTAATGAAAGGGTAATTCGCGCTCGATTATCCGACGGTAGATATTTCTACGATAACGATATTAAGCAATCTTTGGAAAGCTTTTTACCGCAGTTGGAATCGGTAACTTTTCAGGAAGATTTGGGTTCTTTACGTCAAAAGGTTGATAGAATTTGTACTGTTGCCGATAAAGTTTCAAAGCAGTTAAATTTAGATACTCAACAACAGGAATACGTTCAAAGAGCAGCTTTATTATGTAAAGCCGATTTGGTTAGTTCGATGGTTTATGAATTTCCCGAATTGCAGGGAATTATGGGTCAAAAATACGCTTTTAAGTCAAACGAACCGGAAGCTGTCGCAAACGCGATTTTTGAACATTATTTACCCAGAGGTGCCGATGATATTTTCCCACAAACCGTTACGGGTAGAGTTGTTGCGATCGCCGATAGACTCGATACTTTGGTAAGTATTTTCGGTTTGGGAATGATTCCTACTGGCTCTTCCGATCCTTTCGCGTTACGCAGAGCGGCAACTGCTATTGTTAATATTGCTTGGGATGGCGATTTAGCAATTAACTTACAGCAGCTAATCGAATCAACAGCCCTCGAATTTGCTAATACTTATAACAAAGATAAAGCCAAATTAGTAGCTGATTTAGAAGACTTTTTCTTACAGCGGATTCGGACTTTATTACAAGATGAAAAACATATCGACTACGACTTAGTTAACGCCGTTTTGGGAGAAAACGATAAAGAATATACACAACGGGCATTACAGGATTTACTAGACGTTCGCGATCGCGCTTTATTCTTGCAAGAAATTCGCAAAAACGGCAGCTTAGATAAAATCTACGAAACGGTAAATCGTTCCACCAAATTAGCAGCCCAAGGAGACTTAGACACTCAAAAATTAGATCCCAGCAATTTAGTACAAAAGAACTTATTCCAAAAATCATCCGAGGAATCATTTTATAACGCCGTTCTAGGTTTAGTACCGCAAACCCAAGCAGCACAGCAACAGCGAAACTACCAGCAACTGATCGCAGGATTAACAGAAATAGCACCTACAGTAAGCACCTTCTTCGACGGGCCAGAAAGCGTGTTAGTAATGGATGACAATCCGGATATCAAGCGAAATCGTTTGTATTTACTAGGGTTATTACGTAACCACGCTCGCGTTTTAGCTGATTTTGGCGCAATTGTAAAAAATCTGTAGTAAAAATCAACAAAACATGGTGTAAATTATGTCAATAAACGTTACTATAGGGTTGCTTAACCAGGGCCTGCTTACAGTCTATGCCTAAAGCTCATGTAATTGGATTAGGAAAGTCCGGTGTTGCTGCGGCAAGATTGTTGAATAGAGAGGGTTGGGAGGTGGAAATTGGTGATACAAAAACCTCCCCTAACCTCCTCAAACAACAACAAGAACTTGCTGTAGAGGGAATAACTGTAAAATTAGAGTATTCCTTGAAACTAAACGATACCGAATTACCGAAATTAATCGTAGTTAGTCCCGGCGTACCTTGGGATATTCCCCCATTAATCGCAGCGCGGGAAAAAGGAATTGAAACCATTGGGGAAATGGAATTTGCATGGCGCAATTTACGTTCTATTCCCTGGGTTGGAGTCACTGGCACTAACGGTAAAACTACTGTCACATCATTAATTGGTGCAATATTTCAAACAGCGGGTTTGAATGCACCAACTTGCGGGAATATTGGTCTTGCTGCCACTGAAATTGCTCTTAAAAATGGACAAGGAGAAAAGGAGACAAGGAGACAAGGAGAAAAAGAAGATACTTCCCTCACTCCCTCACTCCCTCACTCCCTCACTCCTCTTGAGTGGATAATTGCCGAACTTAGCAGTTACCAAATTGAATCATCTAACTCAATAGCGCCTAAAATCGGCATTTGGACAACATTAACCCCGGATCATTTAGCGCGTCATAAAACTGTAGAGAACTACTACAATATCAAAGCGCGATTATTGCAACGTTCTCAAATGCAGGTTTTCAATGCTGACGATCCATATTTAAGAGAAGTGGGTAAAACCGATTGGCAAGATGCTTATTGGACGAGCGTTAAAGGAAAAGATAATTTAATTAGTGGTAAAGGTTTTTACATTGAAGATGGTTGGGTTGTAGAGACGCAAATTGCATCCGCATCGGAAGATCAAAAAATTATGCCAGTTTCCGCTTTAAAAATGGTGGGAGAGCATAATTTACAAAATTTGTTATTGTCGGTAGCAGCAGCTAGATTAGCGGGAATTGATAAAGAAGCAATTCACCAAGCTATTATTGAATTTGCTGGGGTACCACATCGCTTAGAACATATTCGGAGTTACGAAGGAATTGACTTTATTAATGATAGTAAAGCCACAAATTACGATGCTGCCGAAGTAGGTTTGACATCGGTTAAAAGTCCGGCAATTTTGATTGCTGGAGGTGCTGCGAAAGCTGGTAACGATAAACCTTGGATAGAAAAGATTAAAGAAAAAGCCTCCTGTGTATTATTAATTGGTGATGCAGCACCGATATTTGCGAAACGCTTTGAAGAGGAAGGATATTCCAACTACGAAGACATGGGAACGATGGAAAAAGCCGTTGAGAGGGGATTGGAATTAGCGAAGAAGCATGATGCTTCAGTGGTATTATTGTCTCCTGCTTGTGCGAGTTTTGATCAATACGCCAACTTTGAAGTGCGTGGTGATGATTTTCGCAAATGGTGTTTGGAATTGTAGATTAATTAGTTTTTGATAATTTTTGCAACCCGGTTTTTTTGATGAAGCCGGGTTTTTTATTGATATCTTATTGAATGATATAAATCGCAGATAGCGCAGAGGAAAGAAGTAAAGAGGGATTATAGGTTGGGTTAGACACAAAAAGTAATTTAGGAAATACGAGGATTTAAAATATCGTGTCGTAAACCAACATTAATATTATGGATAAATTTAAATATTTAAAATACCAACAATCAAGATGTTGGGTTACGACGCAAGATTAATTTTTTATCAAAACCATTATTATTCGTGCGTCTAACCCAACCTACTAGCTACTAACTAAGAACTAAAAGAACGTTTACGCCGACGTAAATAAATAACACCCAATGCACCTAAACTTAATAGAGCAAATGTCGAATTAGTTTCCGGCACTTTTGTTACCTGATTTTTTTTAACAAGGGTGTCATAAGTGTAGTGATAGTTACTAAGATTCAAAGTATCAGAAACTCTGACAATATCGTCAGGCGCAAGCAATGGTAAATAGGGTGTTATATCTATATCACTAACTGAACCTGGTGTGGAAACACCTCCGTCCCAAGGCCACATTCTATCGTTAAGATCGTGTCCTTGAGGTTGACCGAGTTCAGCATAAAATTCGCTACCTTGGCGACCATTGTTCTGCCATTCTGCCCAAAGACGTTCTACGTTGCTATGATGCAGCCAGAAAACTGGGTCATTGGGAGAGCCTGGAACGTTGTTCATGGTGCCACCTGTTATCAGCGGAGGTTGATCTGTCGGTGGATTTGACTCAGATGAATCGGGTGGTTGAGCGATGAATCCACCACCAACTAATGCATGAACAAGGTTATGAGTACACGGAAGAGTCTGACAAGGTTGCTCATTGCCGTTTTCATCAATGAAAGTCTGTCCTTCTAAAGTAGGGCGGAACCTATTATAATCCTCAGACTGAAGAATTGTATCTATTTGTGCTTGATCTAGAGGAAATTGCTGTTCGGGGGGATTAGAGTCGGGTGGTAGATAACGAATAATTTCGCTTCCCAAGGTTTCCCCGGTTACGACGTTAGTGTGTAAATCTGGAATCACATTCCAGCCATCAGCAGCAGAAAAATTACCAGACTGCAAAGGACCACCATTCAACAGTTCATCTCTACCTACAATTTCTCTTGGTTCCCCCGAACCATTGCTGCCTAAAAAGTCTGGCTGGAAAATCACATCAACGGATCTGGGATCTGTCCAATCCCAGTAGGGAATAGTGACGTTAGGATTTACTGACTGTAAGGCTTTTTCAAATCGGTTCAAATATTCACGATGCCAAGGTAAGAATGCGGCATTTCCATGAGCCGCATCAACTCCAGCCTGGGGTCCTGTAGCTGGCGTATCTTGAGGCAGTGTAACTCGACCACCCAATTGCTCTGGTGTAAATGCCATTGCACCTGTGTGGATGGCAACAATCTCATCATAGATACTGACCTGATTGTTGTTACTACCAGGTATTGTTTTTAAAGTTTTAATCGCATCCACAAAATCTAATTTTTCCTGTGGAGTCAAGTCAATAACGTTCTTTCTCACTAAAGAGGCAGCTATTGCTGGAGCTTGGGAGATGCCCAAGGCGATCGCTATACCCACAGTAATTTTTGTGCAGATTTTTGGTAAATGCTTCATATTAATTATTTAGTAAGATGTGATGATTAAATATAAAATAAGCTTATATATTATTAGTTAATTTATATCTAATTACATCGAGAATAACTTTCTGTATATTGCCTTAAGTAATACCACTGTCACATAAAGATTTAATGAAGCTTAAATCTTACATCTACAAAAGAGATGTTAAAACTAAAGCTACCCGCAAGGGAAGCTAAAGGCTTGATATCAAGTGCGTGACGGTAATATCAAATGTTTCTGTTATATCTGAAAATTAATCGTCACTGTCACACATTCTACAATTATTTTTTATAACCGTTTTCGCAAACTTTTCAACATCCTCCGAGTGCCTTGAGTAAAAGCTTGTTCTACTAATTCAGGAATCATTTGAACTATATCTAAATCTGGAAATGTTGGACTAATCTTTGATTCTGTATACCCATTTTCTCCTAAAACGTAAATCTTCAATTTGAAATCAGCAAAAATCCATAATTCTGGAACTTTCACTGCTTCATAAGCTTCCAATGTAGTTTTAGAAGTGACATCAGCTTCAATTGCTAAATCTGGAGGAGGATTTATTTCTAAATTAATCCGTTGTAAGGAACGTACTTGTTCGGAATTCTTGATATAAAAGCAGGTATCGGGTTCTAACCCAGCTTTTTGAAACTTTTTAAAAGTTGTAGAACCAAAATCTTCCCAATCTCTATCCTGAGTATCTAAAATTGTCGTCACAATATAACCGATAATACGATGAGGTCTTTCGTGAATGGGTAAAGGTGACATTATTTCTAAAATCTTGTTGCTGTAATTAATTCGAGGAGTACAGCGTTGTTCTCCAAGTTCTTCTAAAACAGATTCATATTGTTCCCAAGAAACGTTTTCAATTAAAAGGTGGCTTCCTGGAGAAAAATTGATTGATTTAATGGGAATTGTAACGGAAGAAACTACCATACTTATATGTTTTTTTGAAAGCTGCTTTAAACTTATTTTACTGTATTGTCATATAGAAATTGGTGCGTGACGGTAATATTAACATTATTCGGTTATGTTCGATAATTTATCGTCACCGTCACACAACGGTAATAACGCGGGAGGAACATCCACACCGCGTTTTACCTCCCCTACAATAGATTTATAAAATAAATATATTACACCTCTATCCGAATCGTCTTAACTCCTTCTTCCACATTTACTTCAATAACTTGCGGCGGCTTTTCTTTAGGTAAAATGCTGATATTACCGCTACTTTCTAAACGTGCAATTTCAACTTGAGAAGGTTCGGTAAGTTTGGCTTGGGAACGTAAGGAAGATTCTAAATCTTTGTGGCTAAGATGACTCTTCCGCATATTTTTATGGTTAATTACACCATCTCTAATTAATACGCGGGATGAACCTTTTATTAATTGCTCTATAGCAGGAAAATGAAATGAAATTCCCGCAAATATCCAATGCATTCCAACTAAAACAAACCCAGCACCGATAGTAGGAAAAAAAGGTGCGGAACCATTAATAGTACGACTTAAAGTAGAACCAAAAATAATACTTAAAACGACATCAAAAGCAGCGTGTTTACCAAGAAAACGTCGATCGCCTGGTAGTCTTACCATTATCCATCCAGCAATATAAACAACTGCTGCTCTTAATCCGCACTGCCATAAATTTAGTTGTTTCGCATCCAATCCCAAAGCATAATTAATCCCGTCGCCAATTGCCTCAAACATAAATACCAATTACCAATTACCAATTACCAATTACCAGTTTTCATCCGAAGGATGCGGATCATCAATTATCAATGCCCAATTCCCCATGCCCAATTCCCCATGCCCAATGCCCAATCAATGCAACATCACATCATCAATCATTGTTTCATCATCCAAACTACTAGCTCTATTGGTAGTTAAAGTAGAACAAATAGCATCCCAAGTCCAACCATCATTTTCTGCTAATGCTAAAAGTATTCTTCTACGTTTGGTGATAATCTTTGTTCTTTCCCAAAATTCTTCGTCGCTAACTGTAGGAATACCTTTATTTCTTAACAACTCTAAAGAAGGAAACTGTGGGTTATAGTTTGCTGGTTCTAAATATGCTGATTTGAGAGTTTTCAAAAAAGCTGCGCTAGCTCTTCTAACAGCACCTAAAGCCGCAGGTTCTGGTTGATATTTATCTGGAATTCCATATTGCAATAAGGTAAGAGCTTCATCTAATGCAATCAAACTTAAAGGTAATGACCTAGCTCTTTCTACACTGTGAAAATAATGCAGAATTGGATATGCTAAATGTTTCTCTCCTTGATCGGTTAAAGTTGGTGTCAAAGAACTTAAATGTGAAGATAATTCTCCAAAATCTTGACCATTCCAAGCTCTAATCAAAATTTCATCGGCGGTTCCTCCTAACGAAGAAATATAGGTAGCAAAAGCACGTTTTTCCGAAGCTGCTGAAACAATTGGTAATAGGTAAGCAATACTTAAAGTTACTAAGAAAAAACCGCTCGCTGATGATATTGCTGTTGCTATTTGCCAAACTCTTCCTTGAGCTTGGTAATCTCCCATTCCTAAAGTTGATATTGTATAGCCCACAAAATAAATTCTTTCCCAAATATCTGCGGGTATTTTGGAAGATGCGTTAACAACTGCCGAATTTTCAGCACAAAATATAAATGTCCAGCCTACCCAAGTTAATATAAACCAAGCTAAGGCTATTCCAGTTAGTAGAACTAAACCTGTAAATGATAACAATCTGTGACTAGATTTTCGATGATGAATTTGCAATACTAACCACCATATTCCGCTAGATATTCTACTGGTAATTGGTCCTCCTCCTCCCACAGTTAAGGTTGTTACCAATACATCTAAAGTTGTAAAAGCTAATATTATTATTCCTATAATCATTAATATCGTAGACATTATTTTTACCGCGTAATTTATTTGTACGATTTGCTCTGGATATAGTAAATGGGTTTAATAAAATATTTTTATGATACCCATTATCAAATAATCTTATTTTTTAGATAATTATTATGGAATAAAAGATTAATCAGATAGACTATTTGTTAATCTAATATGGACGCAAATAATAGCTATAGATTTAATAACAGCTATCAAGTCTGCCGTGCATCTACCTAAAGTTTACTGTTTTAAAAGTAAAGGTTGCAACTATACTTTATTAACTGTGAAGCGGTAAAAATGTCAACGCAATTCAAAACTATCAGGAATGGCCGCAACCACAACGATAAATTAGTATTTCAGCCGTTTAGATCCCCCCAACCCCCCTTATAAAGTGGGGCTTTGCGTAAGTCAAAACTATATATTACTCCTAAATAATTTATGAGATTTGAGGAGCCTAGTTTCTGGCACCTAGATTGCTATATATGGATGAAGTGTAAAGATATTTGAAGTTAGACTACAGACAAAAAAAGCCACAGCCCATGACTTAAGATTAAATTTAGATAAAATAGGACTTAATAGAGCGTCACATTTTTCTTGTAGGGTGCTGTGACACTTTGATTTAATTTGAACGTAGAAACAAGGTATTCAGTGTCACGCACCAACCGGATATTATGACAATTGCGTAAGTCCTATAAAATTTAGAAATAATTTAGAAATCATTTAGTTCAAAAATTCTCAGTAGACGGAATTCTCACCATCATAACGAGCGAAAACATCCATCGGTTGTTGCCTCGAAACAGCTACAATACCTATTGATTGCTTTTATTCGCTCAAATATTGAAATTTTAGAAATTTTATGACTGCTGCTACAACTGTAAAAACTGATTACGAAGCGATTATTGGTTTGGAAACCCATTGTCAACTCGCTACCAAAACAAAGATTTTCTCGGATAGCTCTACAGAATTCGGTGCCGATCCTAATACTAACATTGACCCAATTTGCATGGGTTTACCTGGAGTATTGCCGGTACTCAATGAAAAAGTATTGGAATTTGCCGTAAAAACAGGTTTGGCTCTCAATTGTCAAATCGCTAGATATAGCAAATTTGACCGCAAACAGTATTTTTATCCCGATTTACCCAAAAATTACCAAATTTCTCAGTACGATTTACCCATCGCCGAACATGGGCATATCGAGATTGAATTAGTTGATAAAGATGGCAATCCCACTCGTAAAAAGATTGGTATTACTCGCTTGCATATGGAAGAAGATGCAGGAAAATTGGTTCACGCCGGTAGCGATCGCCTTAGTGGATCGAGCTATTCTTTGGTAGATTACAACAGAGCCGGTGTACCTTTAGTGGAAATCGTTTCGGAACCAGATTTACGCTCTGGGCAAGAAGCCGCAGAATACGCTCAAGAATTACGCCGAATTGTCCGCTATCTTGGTGTCAGCGACGGCAATATGCAGGAAGGCTCGCTGCGTTGCGATGTGAATATTTCCGTTCGTCCCGTCGGACAAAAGGAATTTGGCACAAAAGTCGAAATTAAGAATATGAACTCGTTCAGCGCGATTCAAAAGGCAATTGAATACGAAATTGAACGTCAAATCGAAGCTGTTGAATCTGGCGAACCAATAATTCAAGAAACTCGGCTTTGGGAAGAAGGTTCTCAACGTACTATTAGTATGCGAATTAAGGAAGGCTCTTCCGATTATCGTTATTTTCCCGAACCCGATTTAGCACCAATCGAGGTGAGTGAAGCACAATTAAACAATTGGGAAAGCCAATTACCAGACTTACCCGCGAAAAAACGCCATGATTATGAAACCGAATTAGGACTTTCTGCATACGATGCCAGAGTTTTAACCGAGGAGAAGGCAACAGCAGATTATTTTGAAGCTGCTGTGGAAAAAGGAGCAAATGCCAAAACTGCCGCAAACTGGATTATGGGAGATATTGCTGGTTATCTCAACAAGCAAAAGCTAAATATTTCCGACATTAATTTAACCCCAAGCAACTTAGCTGATGTCGTTAAGCTGATTGACAAGGGTGAGATTAGCAATGCCAAAGCCAAAGAAAAACTACCAGAATTGCTCGAAGGTAAATCTCCTAAAGATGTTTTTGCAGGTGAAAAATTAATTACAGATCCATCTGTACTCGAACCTTTGATTGATGAAGCTATAGCTGGTAATCCCAAAGAAGTCGAAAAATATCGCAGCGGTAAAACCAATGTCAAAGGGTTTTTCGTCGGACAAGTTCTCAAAAAGACTGGAAAACGCGCAGATCCAAAGTTAACCAATCAACTTGTAGACAAAAAACTTAAAGCTTTGGTTGAATAAAAAATTGATGTAGAGACGGCGTGCTTCTTGCAACGTCTCTCTATATTTAAGTTTTTACTCAAAAATCAATAAAACAGTATTTCTACCCATAAAATCGTAAACACTTTATATAGCAAAAACTAATTACCGATTTTTACTTAAGTACAAGTAAATAAATACTACAACACTTAGATAGTTCAAATTTATTTCACGAAAACTTTATAGATTTTTTACTTAGGGGCTTCACCCCTCATCCCTAAAGTGCTATATTATGTTAAGTAGATGCACCCTGATGATCCGGAGAGCTGCCAAGTAGCTCTCTTTTTTTTTGCAAAAATTTGGATAATATCTGTATAATCCGACTCCGTAAATCCCGTAATGGTATTATCAATGAATAAATTAGCCTGATAACGCTCTACTCTTATTACCGAATATAATACTTTTAAAGAATATTTAACAAAAAAAATTACCAAGGGGTATAATCCCTCATGTCATAAATGGTAAAATATGATAATCAGATGCACCCTGATGTTCGGAGAGCTATTTCAAGTAGCTCTCTTTTTTGTTTTTTTACATTTATTACCGACTTCTTCGCAAAATTTTTATCAAAATCTACGTAAGGGGTCTTACCCCCTAGGCAAATAGTGATATACTATGTTAAGTAGATGCACCCTGATGATCCGGAGAGCTACCAAGTGGCTCTCTTTTTTTTGTATTTATTCTACTTGTACATAAAAACACTGTGAAGCAAAAAATCTTTTCTTTACCAAAACTTAATTTAAATTTAACTGAGGGGTCTTACCCCCTAGGCAAATAGTGATATACTATGTTAAGTAGATGCACCCTGATGATCCGGAGAGCTGCCAAGTAGCTCTCTTTTTTTTTGGGTATTTATACGGTATTGGGGAATTGGGCATTGGGGATTGGGCATGGGGCATGGGTAATTGGTAGTTGGTAGTTGGTAGTTGGTAGTTGGATATTAAAAATAGATCGAAGTAACAAGACTAATTATTTTAAATTAATAACTCCGAACTCCAAACTCCGAACTCCTAACTCCGAACTCCTAACTCCTAACTCCTAACTCCTAACTCCTAACTCTTCCTATGCCCTATTACGAATACGCATTAATAACTAATAAGTTACCATGCCCGCGTCAACTAATAATTGATATAATCCCCTCTTGCAGCAACTAGAAATTCGGGGGAAGAATAATGGGTGAATGGCGGGAAATAACAGGTAGTGTCACAGCGCCTAAAGGGTATAAAGCAGCCGGAATCGCTGCTGGGCTAAAGCCTTCGGGTGCGCCAGATTTAGCGTTGATTGTTTCAGATGTAGAGGCGATCGCCGCAGGTGTGTTTACGATGTCGCAGGTAACGGCTGCTTGTGTTGATTATTGTCGCGAGCGGTTACAAGAGGCGCAAAGTGCCCGCGCTATTCTCTGCAATGCGGGGCAGGCTAATGCTTCTACTGGTAATCAAGGTTGGTTGGATGCCTTGGAAACTGCAATGATGTTGGGACAAGCACTTAATATTTCTTCAAAATCAGTGTTATTGGCTTCAACCGGGGTGATTGGAAAAAGAATGAAAATGGATGCTTTTAAAGCAGGTATTCCTAAGTTGGTAGAATCACTTTCAGAAAAGGGTTCCGATGCAGCAGCGAAGGCAATAATTACAACTGATTTAGTCACAAAATCAATTGCGCTAGAAACAACCATAAATGATAAACCCGTAAGAATTGGCGGAATCAGTAAAGGCTCGGGAATGATTCACCCGAATATGGCGACGATGTTAGCTTTTGTTACTTGCGATGCTGCGGTTTCCCCTGGATTATGGCAAGAAATGCTTAGTCGCGCTGCTGACAAGAGTTTCAATGCAATTACCGTTGATGGCGATACAAGTACCAACGATAGTTTAATCGCTTTAGCTAACGGGCAATCGCGCACCCCAGCGATTACCGCAATGACTGCCGAAGCCAAAAAATTAGAAGCAATGTTAACCGCAGTTTGTCAACATTTAGCAAAGGCGATCGCTCGTGATGGAGAAGGCGCAACTTGTTTAATAGAAGTGCAGGTTAGCGGCGCACCCAACGAAAAATCCGCATTACAAATCGCTAAAACCATTGCTGGATCGTCATTAGTGAAATCTGCAATCTTCGGTAGAGATCCAAATTGGGGACGAATTGCCGCTGCTGCTGGGCGTGCGGGAGTACCCTTCGAGCAAAGCGAATTAAGAATTAAATTAGGTAGCTTTTTATTAATGGAAAAAGGGCAACCCCTTGAATTTGATAAAAAAGCAGCGAGCGCATATTTAAAACAAACATCAGAAGATTCTTCTTTATCAAAAGATGTTGTCGCAACTAATAATAGTAACGATTTAACTGTTGATAGGAATATGGTAAAAACTCAAAGGGTAGATAATCCGGTAATTATTGAAGTTTGTGTTGGAAATGGCTCGGGTATTGCTAAAGCTTGGGGATGCGATTTGAGTTACGATTATGTGAAAATTAATGCTGAGTATACGACTTAGCTGATATGGCGCGGATGCGCCGTGCTATGCTGCGTAATTTATGAATTAAAGGTTTCAAGGTTATAGGGTATATTTAGACTTAAGATTTTTTTATTTATCCACCAAGCCCTAATTATACCTTAACAAATGGAGAAATAACGAACCTATCCCACTAATAATATTTTTACCAAAAAGTTTAAATATTTTAAAAACTAAAAATGAAAAATCAAGTTTTTCAAACAAACTTAACTTAAAGAAATAAGCAATTTTAAAATAGCGGGATAGGTTCATCAAACTTTTCTTCTTAGAACATGTTTTTCCTTCATTTGTCTATCTACAAATTGATAAAAGCTGTTTGGATAAAAGGAATGCTTTATAATAATTTGCCAACATTGATAAAATGCAGGTCTAGAGAAAGAAGATATCATGGCATTTTTCCATAATTCCCATAATCTATAATCAACGATTTTTAAAGTATGCCGTAAAGTGTATTCTTCATAGCACAAATCAAAATAAAGCCACATATAGCGCAAAATATAATCTTGCTCGTCATCTGACAATTTATTAAGTTGAAAATTTTCTTCAGCTATAACTTTTGGAAACTTTTCAAAAATCTTTTGATATCGCCTTGTATACTCACTAATATTTGCCACTAATAATTGTTTATGAATGCCTCTATTTTGATAGCAAATGCTAAAAATAGAAATAATTAAAGCTGCGGAGGCAATAACATCACTTATTTGTATTTTCATAAAAATATTTCAGGTAGAAAGAACATAGTTCAGTTTCCTAATTAAGAGCAAAATAAAATCCCCTAATAATTATCACGAGAAACTAAACCATCAAACACTTTATGATTAGAAATCCGACGATTGTGACAAACTTTCAAGCTGTTTGCACTGATAAAACTTTTACCTGTACATTGCCCAAAATAATGTTTAGGACAGATGCATATTATTCTCAGTTTACTACCCGTCTTTTTCCTTATCCAGTGTTCATTTTAGGTAAGGGTTTGGGGTACTTACGACCCTTAAGCAGGAAGGAAGTATTAAGGCACTTACAGATAATAAAATGTCCCACCGTCGGTGTGGCCCGCCCTACCGGGCAACACCCCGGTACATCTTGGTTTTGCCCAGAATATTTGTAAAACGGTGGGACATTTTATTTCTTGGATCTCCCTAATATTCTGATTCATCATCAATGCTATATTTTATTTGAAGGAAGTTTAATAAAAATTCTACGTCTTCAGGCGTAAATAAATTTTCCCGAAAATCTTCCCATATTTGAATTAAATTATTTGTAAATTCATTAAATATACCT
Organism: uncultured Rivularia sp.; assembly: GCA_964395005.1. GTDB lineage: Bacteria > Cyanobacteriota > Cyanobacteriia > Cyanobacteriales > Nostocaceae > Rivularia. The sequence continues at coordinate 6,984 of CAYMZW010000062.1, read as the reverse complement.
ATCTTTTCAGCTTTAAGTCTTCTTCTATCCAATCTTTGTTTAAACTCCTTTTTAAACTCATCAGATATTTCTTTTTTAAATGACCTTAATATGCAATCAATTATAATATCACAACAATTATATCCAATTATTCCATATGGAATAATGCCATTATGTGACTTGATTAATTGTTCATATCTCAAGCATATTCTGAGTTCATCTAAGCCTTTTATAATATACCTTTTTTCAGCCTTTCTTCTCCTATCTTTACATTCTCTTTCATAAGTAAAATTTAAATCTACTACTGAATTGACACATTGTTTATTTATTAACCTCATTGTCCAGGTTATGTTGCTATTGTCTTCTAATAAAGGGCGATGACTAATATATTTGCTAATATCAATCATTATATTTTCAATATGCATTGAAGCATGACCTACATCTCGATATGTTAATGCGCTAAATTCACTGTTAACTGCTTCCGGAAGCCAAATATAAATTTCAACAGTCATCTGATTTTCCTCAATTTATTTCACTTTTTTAATTTTACCTGAAAGATAAATATACCAAATGAATTCTATAGGAGTATGTAATACCACCTTTAGGTCACTGTCGGAAATAATGACCAATGCTTTTTTAGCTAGAAAAGTCATAAAATGGAAGTATACGTTATACACAACCAGAGCACAAAATGTGAAGACTCTATTTACTTCCGCTCCTATGTAAAAACTACGCTTACTATCACTTTTTGCCTCTATCAGAACCACTTTGCTTATTTCTTATTTATGCAAATCATTGAAGTTAATGCTATTGCTATTGTTCCTAATTTGGCTAATAATTCCATGTATGTCTTATTATTACTATTATTTATATTTTCCAAAGTTTTCATGTAATGATATAATATCTGACTTGTTAACAATGATATTTCTAACACTTTTTCATTGTTACTAGTACTCAATGAAGCTTTATTTAATGATTCGATCATGTCTTTAACAAAACCTATTTTATCAATAACATCTCTATTTGGTTTTGTTGCTGTTTCAATTGTTGTAGATAATTTATCTACTATTTTTTCTATGCTGTTACAAAAATTAGTACATTTACTTATGATGTGAATCAACTCTTCTTTCGTAAGATCATTATTACGATAATCTATTAACATTTTTGTAACTTCTTCTTCTCGAACCAAGCCATTTTCTATACGATAATCACTTCTAGTTTTAACCATAGTCTTTACCTTTTTCTTTATTACAAAATATTTTTTCTTCTGCTCAAGACTTACGCGATTGTTACAAGACTCGGATGGTGCATGACACCAAGATTATTGTTACTACGTTTAAAGTTGATCTACAGCACATTTCATCTTGATGAGGTACATACCCACGGGCAAGGAGAGCAAAAATGAAATAGAACTGAATCGAATTAATGTTTGAGTAAAATTTTTGGATTTCATTTCTATACCTTAAATTTAGTCATTGAATTTCTGGTTGGTTGTTCATGTTTTGACGAACTTTGATCTAAAAGTTAGGGTTAAGCCTAGAAGTTCAATGTATAAATTAGAGTAGAACTTCAGATTAAACGCTATTCTCAAGATAAAAAATGAATTCAAATTTGTGTCTAGCTAAATGTTGGGTTTTAAACCTGTCAAAATGTGAGTTCGACATGCGAACTACAAACAAACAATCCCCCGATTCAACGCGGTGACTAGCGCTTGTGTCCGATCGCTAACTTCGAGCTTGCTAAAAATCTTACTGTTATGAAACCTGACTGTACTCTGTGAGATATTGAGGATAGTACTAATCTGCTGGTTATTCTTGCCCTTTGCAATCAGACGCAGCACCTCTAATTCGCGATCGCTCAATTCCTGGTTGCCCATTCGTTCTGCGAGCTTAGCTGCTATAATTGGCGAAATATACTTTTGACCTTTACGAACAGTGCGAATCGCATCGAATAGTTCTGTTGATTGAGCAGCCTTGAGAAGATAGCCTTTTGCACCAGCCTGCAATCCACGATGGACATCCACATCGCTATCAAAGGTTTTTAACACAAGAATTCGGGCATATTTAGACTTACTACAGATAGCATCAATGGTCAAAAATCCGCTTTCGGCGCATGGCATTAGTAAGTCTATCAGCACTACGTCGGGCTGATGTTTGCCAAAAAGTTGTAGCGCTTCTGCCCCGTGATGGGCTTGCGCCACTACTGTGATATCTGGCTCAGATTCGAGCAACATTGTTAAAGCTTTTCTTATAATAGGATAATTGTTGACAACGAGAATGCGAATAATATTGGATTGGCTCATAATCCTTTAGTTACGGTAGATATAATACCAATACTTCAATTGATTGATACCTTTAGGACTAAAATCACAAAGAATACCAGCAAATTGCTTGCAGACGTTGCGCCGCAGCGATGTCTAGCGACAAGCTGAAGGTGCGTCTACACATTCAGCAAAGCGTAGTGGATTTTAGACATACACATCTGCTGATTCTTCCCTACTTTATTAATAGGTAAAAGATGGATTTATTTATGCAGTTAGTAGTAGTGCTAAAGTCTAAAAATTATTAAAATCAACAAATATCCTACTGCGAATAAAAAATAAATGGTGCATCTACCAAAAGACAGAAATTATATGAATTTACATGACAACTTTAACTATTCGTTTACCAGACGAAGCGCTAGCAGAAGAAAAATATGATTTACCAATTTATGCTGTATTAATTAATATCTTGACACCATCGCAAACACTAGAAATTTGGATATGACTGTATTGCAGGAATCACCCTGGTATAACGAGATTTTGAATCAAGGAAGAAAACAAGAATTAATTTCTGGAATTGAGCGGGGTTTAGAAGTAAAGTTTGGTTCAGAAGGTTTACAGTTGATGTCAGAAATATCTCAGATCAAAAATTTAGATGTATTAAGACAAATTCAACAACAGCTATGGACAATAAACACTTTAGAAGAAATTCGTCTGATATATCAAACGGATGAAACCTGAAATTTTGCTCAAATGTTCTTGTGGGATAGGCTTCTGCTGTGTCCTTTATATTACTTAACTCAAAACTATAGCTAAAAAAAAGTTAATTCATATTAACAAGCGTAAAATATCCCTTGTGGAAGATAGAACCCGCATACTAATATACAACCGTTGGATTGTCTACTTTCTTTTTAAGGAGAATACATATGGTTGAAAGTTTTAGAAAAATTGACAATCTCTGGCTTAAAACTACTGCATATGCAGGCATGGGTTTCGCGATTTCAACAATTGTAGCTGGTGCAGCTATCGGTTTAATCAAACCTAAAGATGAAGAGGCTAATAAAATCGGTGTTTGTGCTTCTTTACTTGGTATTACTGCTGGTTCTGTTTTAAGTTATGTTCTCAAGGATAAAGAAAGTAGATTTGAATCTGAACCAGATCAAACTATAGCTAAGGTAACGGATGAAAATTGGAAAGATTGGCGTAATTTTATAGTTTTCAAAAAAGTAAAAGAAAGTTCTGAAATTACTTCTTTTTATCTTAAACCCCAAGATGAAGCTAAAATTCCCAGTTTTAAACCAGGTCAATTCTTAACGATTAAATTAGATATTCCCGGATTTGATAAACCTGTAATTCGTACTTATTCACTTTCCGATTATAGTCCGACAAATCAATATTATCGTCTTTCAATTAAACGCGAACCTGCTCCCAAAGATTTGGATGTTCCTCCTGGTGTTGCTTCTAATTTTATGCACGATTCCATTGAAGAAGGTGACATAATTCCAGCGAAACCACCAAATGGAAAATTTTATCTTGATGTTGAAAAATCAACACCAGTAGTATTAATTAGTAATGGTGTGGGGATAACTCCGATGTATTGTATGGCAAAAGCTTGTGCTTATGAAAATCCTCAGCGTCAAGTTTACTTTGTACATGGTGCGAGAAACGGTGAATTTCACGCTTTTCAACAAGAAGTAATGGGTTTAGCCAAACAAAATCCCAACTTAAAAGTACATTATCGTTACAGCCGTCCTCAAGATGGAGATGGAGAAAATTGTCACAGCACTGGCTATGTTGACATTGATTTAATTAAAGAATTAGCACATGAAAACGCGGAATTTTATTTATGCGGCTCTCCAGCATTTATGGATTCTTTACGAGAAGGATTAAAAGAATGGGGAGTTGCCGAAAATAAGGTTTTCTTTGAATCTTTTAGTAAAGCTCCGAAAAAATCTTCCTCAGAATCTTCTACAGCAATTGGTGGTGTAGAAACAGCCGAAATTGAATTTGCACAGTCTGGTAAAACTTTAACTTGGAATCAAGGAGACGGCACAATTTTAGAATTTGCAGAAGCAAACGGAATTAATCCTGCTTTTAGCTGTCGTGTAGGTGTATGTTTAACCTGTAGCTGCAAAATAAATTCGGGTGAAGTTGCCTATCAAGAAGAGCCTAGCGGCACTCCCGATGATGGTGAAGTATTGATTTGTATTTCCCAACCGAAGACAGAAAAAATAGTTCTTGATATTTGATGATTGATGTGAAATTAATGTAGAGACGCGATATATCGCGTCTCTACAGGGTTGTCGTTAAAATCCAAAACCTAAAATTTAAATGACTAATTTATTCAAACGTTTACCAGCTTCCTTGTTTCTATGGATAGCTGTAATAATTTTTGGTGCAGCTAATGCAATTACTAAAAGGTTAACAGAAATTGGTGCGGAAAATTTGATGGATGGTAGAAATCCAATTTCTTTTTGTAATGTTTTATTTGTTGGTAATGTTTGTGCTGCGTTGGTATTATTTTTAATTTACGGTAGACAATTACATCCTAGTTACTGGAAACACCTTTCAACAAAAGATTGGTTGAGTTTGATTGGTGTTTCAATGTTATCTGGAGCGTTAGCACCGGCATTAATTTTTGAAGCCCTGGCTCGTACTCAAGCAACTAATGTAGTTTTAATTAGTAGACTTGAACCTCCTTTAGTTTTAGCTTTATCTTTTTTAATTTTAGGTGAAAGAGTTAACTTATTACAAGTTATTGGAGCAGTGGTTTCTTTTATTGGAATTTGTACAATAGTGCTTCTGCAAACCTTATTTGAAAATATGATGAGTGCAGAAGGATTTTCAGCTATTGGGTTGGGAGAACTTTTCACTGCAATTGGTGCTGTGAGTTTGGCGATCGCCACGATTTTAAGTAAAAAAAGTTTGGATAATATTAGCCCTGGATTCTATAGTTTATTTCGCACGGTTTTAGGAGGAATTATCTTCTTTTTTGCGGCTTATTTTCTATACGGCCCCAATCATTTTACCGATGTTTTATCACCATTTTTATGGCAGTGGATGTTGCTTTATGGAGCAGTAATTGTTGCGTTAGGACAATCATTTTGGTTTATCGGCTTAGAAGGTTCTCCATCTTCTAAAATTTCTTTAGCAGGCTCTTTTATTCCTATATCTGGAATAGTTGCAGCATATTTAGTTTTAGGAGAAGTTCCTAGTATTGCTCAGTATGTCGGCGGTGGTATAGTAATTCTGGGTATTATTATCAGTCAACTTGGCATTCGTAAAGAAAATAAGCGTCTTGCTAATCGAGAAGAATTAACTAAATCAATGGATAATGAAGTTGGTTTTAAAGGAATTTAAAATTAATTTAGCATCCTGTAGGGTGTGTGACGGCTACGATAAATTATCAAATATAACCTAATTTTTAAGTTGTGCCGTCACGCACCACAACTAATTTTTCGGTAATTTTTGCAATTGAGAATCAACCGAACTAATATAACCAGAATCGTTAATAGTTTCAGCAGATAATCTCCCAGTATCGATTCCGATTTGCACTAAATCTTTCCCCTTAACCTCATCAAATACAATCGCTGTTAATAAAGAATTATAACCACCAACACCTTGATTTTTAAATTCTCCTTGATAAGCTAAAGAAACTAAATTAAAAGGAGTAATATTTTTGTTAATTTGACTTTGAGTAACATTTGAATTAGCAGCAGTTTTATTAGCTAAAACCGGAGGTGTCGCAGTAGTTGCGATTAAAATAGTTCCAACAGCAGCAAGTAATAAACGTTCCATTTTCGCGGCTCCTTGATTTAATAAGTTGTTTTCCTTGATTTCTATAATGCTGTACCTACCTGAGATAGTAATAAATGCTAAATGAGAAGTTAATAAGAGGTTTATGAGAAATATGAATAATTCTTCTTTACCGCAGCGGATTTGTGTAATCGGTACCAGCGGTGCGGGTAAAACAATTTTGGCTCGTCAAGTTGCTCAAAAACTGAATATTCCCCATTTCGAGTTAGATTCCCTTTTTTGGGAGCCAAATTGGGTAATAGCACCTATGGATGTTTTCCGTCGTCGCGTTGAAGAATCTTTGATGGGTAATAGCTGGATTGTTGACGGTAATTACAGCAAAGTACGCGATATCGTTTGGGGAAAAGCCGACACTCTTGTTTGGCTGGATTATTCTTTTCCTGTGGTGATGAGTCGGATTATATGGCGAAGTTTTCATCGGATAGTAACCAAGCAACAAGTCTGCAATGGTAATTATGAAACTTGGCAAAAACTTTTTTCAAAAGAATCTATTATTTTATGGAGTTTGCAAACCTACCGCAGACGCAAAAAAGAATATCCGATTTTAATTAAGCAGCCGGAATATTCACATCTTCATATAGTGCGGTTGACTTCTCCTCAAGCAGCTTTATATTGGTTATCGACTTTGTGAAACCTCACCCTCGCTTTACCTGCGGTAAATCTTTCCCTCTCCTTGTTAAGGAGAGGGTTGGGGAAAGTGATAAATTTCTCCCTCTCTTTAATAAGCAAGAAGCTTGCACTAAATTTCTCCCTCTCCTTAATAAGCAAGAAGCTTGCACTAAATTTCTCCCTCTCCTTAATAAGCAAGAAGCTTGCACTAAATTTCTCCCTCTCCTTAATAAGCAAGAAGCTTGCACTAAATTTCTCCCTCTCCTTAATAAGCAAGAAGCTTGCACTAAATTTCTCCCTCTCCTTAATAAGCAAGAAGC
>CAYMZW010000061.1:0-21794 GCA_964395005.1 uncultured Rivularia sp. | reverse complement strand
ACGAACCTTATGAAGATTTGGAACAAATTGGTTACTTCGGTTTAATAAGAGCAATCGAACGTTTCGATCCCACTCAAGGATATGCATTTAGTTCTTTTGCTGTACCCTATATTCGGGGTGAAATGCTGCACTTTTTACGCGATCGCAGTACTTTATTGAAAATTCCCCGGCGTTGGCAGGAACTATACAACGAAGGGCAGAAAGTACGTAAAGAATTGGCGCATATCTTAGGAAGACAACCCAAAGATTTGGAAATTGCCCGCGAGCTAAATGTATCAGTTTTAGAATGGCAAGAAACTAAGTTAGCGGTTCAAAATAGAATGCCTTTGAGTTTGGATGCAACCGTAGTTAACTACATCGATTGTCAAATCACATTGGGCGAAGCATTACCTTGTCCCCAAACAGCGGCTCAACAGCATTTAGAAGAAGAGCGTCAGCAACTTCACGGCGCTATGGGTATGTTAGAAGAAAAGCCTCGGATGGCAGTAGAATTGGTATTTTTAAAAGAATTTTCTCGTAAAGATGCAGCAAAGAAAATTGGTACTAGCCCAATGACAGTAACGCGGTATCTGCAAAAAGGAGTTGACGATTTAATGAATTTAATGCAGCAACAACCACAAGCAGTAGCTAGCGGAACATACGGATGAGGAAAAAATTGCACAATTTACTAACATAAACATGGCTGTTAATATAGCCATGAAAATTTTATTTCACCGTACAATTTTTCATCTATCAAAGCTATATATATTGACGTTGCTTATCGCTTTACATCTTCCCCAACATCGACAGCAGACAACAGCTTTTTAAAGCTTTTTAACTAAATTGAATAATTACGAATAGTTAGGAGTTAGGAGTTAGGAGTTGAGAGTTAGGAATTGTAAATTCTACCCCTCTTCCCCCTCTACCTCTCCCAATCACCTAAAAATTAAGTAATAACAGTGGGCTTATCTCTTCCGGTATTAGCTTTGATCTGAGCTATTTCGTCAGCGAGGGTAATTAATTCTGCCAATCCTTCTTGCGGATCGAGGTCGTGTTTTGTACTATCGGGTTCGTAGCTTTCTAAGTAAACTCTCAGAGTTGCGCCTTGAGTACCCGTACCGGAAAGTCGGAATACAATTCTGGAACCATCGGTAAAACCAATTCTAATTCCTTGTTTTTTACTGACGCTGCTATCTACAGGATCTGTATAACTAAAATCATCGGCATACTCCACTGTATAGCTACCAAACTGCTTGCCCTTCATTGAAGATAACGAAGAACGCAGATTTTCCATTAAGGTATTGGCTTTATCTTTATCTACTCCTTCGTAATCATGTCTTGAGTAGTAGTTGCGCCCGTAGGTTTTCCAGTGTTCTTTGACAATTTCTTCAACTGACTGCTTTCGGGATGCTAAGATATTCAACCAAAATAATACAGCCCAAAGTCCGTCTTTTTCCCGTACATGATTCGAGCCAGTACCAAAACTTTCTTCGCCGCAAAGAGTTGCTTTATCTGCATCTAAAAGGTTGCCAAAGAATTTCCAACCCGTGGGAGTTTCGTAGCAATCAATTCCCATTTCGGCTGCAACTCTATCGACAGCCGCAGAAGTAGGCATCGATCGCGCTACACCAGTCAATCCCGAACTGTAACCCGGTACTAACTTGGCATTCGCCGCTAACACCGCCAAACTATCGCTGGGAGTTACAAAGAAATTGCTTCCCAAAATCATGTTGCGATCGCCGTCTCCATCGGAAGCTGCACCAAAGTCTGGAGCGTTGTCTGCAAATAAAATTTCAACTAACTCATGAGCATAAACTAAATTCGGATCTGGATGTCCGCCACCAAAATCTTCTAAAGGTTTACCATTACGTACTGTTCCTTCAGGTGCCCCCAAGCGTTGCTCAAATAAATCGTAAGCATAAGGCCCCGTTACCGCGTGTAGGGAATCCATACACATCCGGAAATCACCCGAAGTTAACAGTTGACGGATGCTGTCAAAATCAAACAGCGACTGCATTAACTCGGCATAATCCGATACTGAATCAATGACTTGCACCGTCATCGAACCTAGTTCAAAACTGCCCAACTTACTTAAATCTACATCGTCTGCTTCTAAAATCTTGTAACCATCAATAGTTTTACTGCGATTGTAGATAGCTTCAGTTATTTTTTCAGGTGCGGGGCCACCATTATCAGTATTGTACTTAATCCCAAAATCTTCATCGGGGCCTGCTGGATTATGACTAGCAGAAAGAATAATTCCACCAAAAGCCTTATATTTGCGGATAATGCAGGAAACAGCAGGAGTAGAAAGAATACCGTTCTCACCTACCAATACACGTCCAAAACCATTAGCCGCAGCCATTTTTAAAATAATTTGGATAGCTTCGCGGTTATAAAAACGACCATCACCACCCACAACCAAAGTTTGTCCTTGATAACCTTCAAGACTATCAAAAATCGATTGCACAAAATTTTCCAAATAATTAGGTTTCTGAAAAACCTTAACCTTCTTTCTCAATCCCGAAGTTCCCGGTTTTTGGTCATCAAACGGCTGAGTTGAAACTGTACGAATATTCATTTATAAATTTGTAAGTGCCAATACTAATTAAAGTACCAGTGAACAGTAACCAGTGAACAGTGAGCAGTGAGCAGTGAGCAGTGAACAGTGAAAGTAATAAATTCAGTATTGATAACTTTCAACTCTTAACTCTTAACTCCGGTGGTACTAACTCAAATCCTCCCGGCACTTTCGCCAAAGCTTCCCGCACGACTTCTGAACCAACTCCGAAGCGACATGAGTTTTCGGTAATATGCTGCTTCCATGCACGACTACCAGGTTTTCCAGCGAAGAGTTGCAGCATATGTCTGGTAATTTTATTCAGTTTCAATCCTTTGGCAGCCCATTTGTCTATGTAATTATACATATTTTCTACAATTTCATGTCTATTAAAAAACGAGGCTGATTCCGTGTAAATTTCTTTGTCTACGGTAGCGAAAAGGTAGGGATTATCATAAGCCGCACGTCCAATCATTACCGCATCAACTGACTTTAAGTGCTGCTCTACCTGAGTTAAAGTTTTAAATCCACCGTTGATTTCAATAAATAAATCAGGAAAATCTTGTTTCAAACGATGCACGTCGTCATATCTTAAGGGTGGAACATCGCGGTTTTCTTTGGGACTTAATCCCTGCAACCAAGCTTTACGAGCATGAACTGTGAAACGTTCGCATCCAGCTTGAGAGACAACTTTAACAAAATTTACCATGTCCTCGTAACTATCTAAGTCATCAACTCCAATACGATGTTTGACAGTAACGGGAATTTTTGTAGCATTAATCATTGCTGCAACACAATCGGCTACCTGTTGCGGTTTAGCCATTAAACAAGCACCAAAATTACCGCTTTGCACTCGACTGCTAGGACATCCTACATTTAAATTAATTTCGTCATAACCCATACCTTCAGCGATACGGGCGCATTCCGCTAAATCTGCGGGGCGATCGCCACCTACTTGCAGCGATAACGGCTTTTCTTCCTCAGAGAAACCTAATAAATGCTCGCGATCGCCATGCATAATTGCCTGACTCGTTACCATCTCGGTATAAAGCAAAGTGCGACGGGTAATTTGGCGCATAAAATATCGATAATGGCGATCGGTTCTATCCATCATTGGGGCGATACTTAATGGGTTGGGCATAGAGTAAAAAGAGTTAGGAGTTAGGCAACGGATGGAGTTAGGCAACGGATGGAGTTGGGCAACGGATGGAGTTGGGCAACGGATGGAGTTAGGCAACGGATGGAGCTCGCGGAGTTATTTTTTACCCCCTCTTCCCCCTCCCTGCTCCCTACTCCCTGCTCCCTACTCCCTACTCCCTACTCCCCAATTATCAAGTTAGGAATTGGGAGTTATGTCCTAGTTATAAATATAATTATCAGATAATTGGTAATTGGCAACTGAAAGTTAGCTTACAACAGCTTAAATTTCTTAGTTGTGACGATTTTGAAATCGTCCACTAAATTTTATAACTATTTATGTCAATTGTTTTGTCTACAAAAAGGTTTAGATGATGGGTGAAAGTGTTGCTGGATATAGAAGTTAGTCTGTTTCACTTTCTATTATTTAATAATTACTTACCGTTTTATTTGAGACAGTAAAGGAAACTGTCTACTATAATCATGTTTTAGGATGGTTTGCGGATAAAGCTATTAGAGGCACTTATACAGAAATACTCGAATGAATACAGTTGACAATCAACTACCATTTGTGTTTAGGGCATCTAATATTAACAAGATTGACGAGCATAACGCTACGGTAGATAGAAAATTTACGGATATTAATTTAAATGGTGTTGATTTAAGCAGTAAGGATTTGAGTTATATACGTTCAAATGAAGCTCAGTTGATGGATGCTGGTTTGACAGAAAACCATTTAAATTGCAATTCACAAAACAATAATAATTTAGAAGGTTTTGACTTTAGTAATGCAAACCTGAGTCTCGGCGTGCTTCGAGGAGCAAATCTCAAAGGAGCGAATTTCTGTCTGGCAATTTTGCGCCATACCGATTTACAGAAAGCTAACTTACAAGAAGCTATTTTAAGCGGCAGTATTCTTAAAGGTGCCGATTTGCGAGAAGCTAATCTGAGTAATGCTTATTTATTAGGTACGAATCTTAGTTATGCTGCTTTGAATAATGCTAATCTCAGTAATGCTCATTTGTTAGGTGCAAATCTTTCTCATACTGATTTTGATGGCGCGATATTTGATAATGCTCGATTCGGATGGAATACAGGTATTTCTAATCGGATGAAGGTTGAATTGCAGTTAAGAGGAGCGATTTTTGAAGATTAGGGAATTGGGAATAGTGGTAGGTTGGTTTAGACGCACGACAAGATTTAATGATTAACCAATAATTGAAATTGCGTCGTAACCCAATATCGGTGTTTTGATTTGATATGCAATTACCAAAATATATTTAGTTGTTTAATCGTAGGTTGGGTTAGACGCACAAAAAGATTAAATTATTAACCAGTTAATGAAATTGCGTCGTAACCCAACATCGCCATTTTGGTTTAATCGGGAATTACTCAACATAGATTTTTTTTGCTGACATGGCTGATGTTGGGTTTCACTCCGTTCAACCCAACCTACAAATTCAAATCAAATAATACAGAATATAATGGTGTTTTATTTATCTCATCAAATAAATGGAATACCGTAGAGCAAAAATAGAAGGAGGTACTTTCTTTTTTACGGTTGTAACTCAGAATCGCCGTAACTTTCTGTGCGATGAAGAAAATATTGTATTGCTACGCCAGATGTTCAAACGGGTAATGAGGCAGCACCCTTTTACAATCGACGCGATCGCAATTTTACCCGAACATTTGCACTGTATTTGGACTTTACCACCAAATGATGATGACTTTTCAATTCGTTGGAGCTTAATTAAAGGTGGTTTTAGTCGGCGATGTCATCCAAAGTATAAAGAAAAAACCTCTGCATCGCGCCAGCACAAAAAAGAACAAGGAGTTTGGCAGCGTCGTTTTTGGGAACATCAAATCCGCGACGAAACAGATTTTAATTACCATGCAGATTACATTCATTACAATCCCGTGCGACATGGATATGTGAAAGCACCCAAAGATTGGAAATATTCAAGTTTTCATCGCGATGTTAAACGAGGTATTTATGATATTGATTGGGGTGCAGGAGTAGAATTAGAATTTCCCGATTGGGTAGGGAATGAATAATTGTAGGTTGGGTTAGACGCACGACAAAATTGAATTATTAACCGATTAATGAAATTGCGTCGTAACCCAACATCAGTTATTTGATTATTGTTATAAAGTAGATTTTAACGGGCCTTCTCTGCCCATCCCACAAGAGTTTTAATTGTAGGTTGGGTTAGACGCACGACAAGATTTAATGATTAACCGATTAATGAATATTGCGTCGTAACCCAACATCGGTATTTTGATTTGATATGAATTACCAGACATAGATATTTTCCTACATGGTGGATGTTGGGTTTCGTTCCTCAACCCAACCTACCAACTATTGGCGGAATTAGAAATTATTTCCTTCAGCAATCCATCGATCTCTTTCGGGGTCGGGATCGGAGACAACTTGACCGTCAGGCAGAACCGTATTATACGCATACCCATTCCAGATCATTCCTTCGTCTCTAGCATTTCGGAAGTTAGTCCTAATCATAGAACATTCCAAAGTCCTACAATTTTTGAGATTAGCTCCTCGGAAATCGGCTTCATCCAAAACAGTTAGACTCAGATCGGCTCCTTCCAGGTTGGCATTTCTAAGAATAGCTCCTCGCAAAGTGGAATGGAACAAAAGGGTTCCACTAAGGTTAGTTCCTTCGAGATTGATTCCATCAAGACAAACCTCTTCCAAATTAACCTTACTCAAATCAATCCCACTAAAATCTCTCTCCCCCTTCTCATACCTTTCCAACAACTCCTCACCAGTCATAACTTACCTCTTGAAACAAGATGTTGGGTTACGGCGCAATCAAATTTCGGGTTAAAAATTATAACTCTTCGTGCGCCTAACCCAACCTACAAATAATCAATCCCCCATGCCCAATGCCCCATGCCCAATGCCCTATGCCCAATCCCCACTACATTCTCAAATCTGCGATCGCCCCCTTCGTCATTGCTGCAATGGCTTTATCGGTGGCTTTGGGCAAATGATAATATTTACCACCAGCATTTTTAGCTAACTCTTTCGCAAATCCGGTAGACACAAATTTACTTTCGGTGTCAATTACTAACAATTGAATTCCTAAAGCGCGGATTTTAGCGGCGACTTCTAATAATTCTCCTTTGATATCTGGCTTTACTCCTGGCTCTTGAGGTTCACCTAAAGAACGAGATAATGAAATGTTACCGCGTCCGTCAGTAATAGCAACTATAACTACTTGTCCGATGTCTCCGCTTCTTTGGGCATTTAAGCCGACGTGGGCTGCTTGGGTTAAGCCGTGGGCTAAGGGAGATCCGCCGCCGCAAGGCATTTTTTCTAAACGGGTGCGGGCTAAGGTAATGGAACGTGTGGGTGGTAATACTACTTCTGCTTGTTCTCCTCGGAAGGGAATTAATGCTACCTGGTCGCGGTTTTGGTATGCTTCTGTTAATAATTGCATTACCGCTCCTTTGGCTGACTGCATTCGGTTGAGTGCCATTGAGCCGGAAGCGTCTACAACGAATATTACTAATGCTCCGGCTTTCCTCGCCAATCTTTTAGCACGAATATCTCCTTGCTCTACGATGACGTTTCTACCGGGATTCCTTTGTCGTCGTGCTTTTTGATATGGTGCTGCGGCTCGCAATGTGGCATCTACGGCTATGCGACGCACTTTTCCTTTGGGTAGCATTGGTTTGATGTAGCGTCCCCTGTCGTCGGAGAAGATTAAACCGCGACTTCCGGAGTTTCCTTGACGCTGGGCTGTTTGAGCAAAGTAAAGTACGCTTTCATCTAAAATTACGCCTTCTGGATCGAAGACAAATTCTTCTGGAATGCCTGGCGGCTCTTGCTCTTCTTGGTTTGATTCGTCTTCTTCTTGCTCCTCCTGCTCGTCTTGCTCTTGTTCGGATTCGTCTTCGGGTTCGTCTTGGCTTTGTTGTGGTGGTGGCGGTGGTGGCTGCTGCTCTTCTTCTGGTGGTGTTTGAATTACGGTTGCGCGGGGTACTATGACTAATTCCACCGCACGCCGCAAATCGTCGGGGTTGACTTTATTTCTTCCGTCGAGTGCTGCGGATGCTTTGGCTACTCGCACTGCAAATAATTCGGCTCGATGCCCCTGCACTCCTCCCCGAATTGCTTCTTCGACAAGGTAAGTAATTTGTTCTTGGCTGATGGTAACTTCTTTTAACCATTCCCTAGCTAAGACAATTTGAGTTTTGATGGAATCTATATCGTCTTCGTACTGCTGGAGAAATTCTTGAGGAGAGCGGGAATAGGAAATTGCCTGCTCTACTGCTTGCACTCTGTCATCTAAACCTAAAACGCCGTCTGCTGATAGGGAAATGGCAATTCTGTCAAGTAAATGTTCTCGTAAATTTCCTTCTTCGGGATTATAAGTAGCAATAAATAACGATTTGCAAGGATGTTGAAAACTGATTCCTTCCCGTTCGATTTGGTTACGCCCTTCGGATAGTACGCTTAAAAGTTGATTGCTAATTTGCTCATCTAAAAGATTAATTTCATCTACATACAGCACGCCGCGATGTGCTGCTGCGAGTAAACCCGGTTGAAATACCGTATCCCCTTGTTTAACAGATTTTTCCACATCCACCGAACCCAAAAGTCGATCTTCGGTAACTCCCAAAGGTATTTGTAGAAATGGTGCCGGGATAATTTCGGAGACGTTATCTATAACGTCTCTACATTTTAAATCGTCATCCCATTCTTCTGGTTTGTCAGGATTGCAATTACTGATAGAATCTTTAACAACCTCAATCGGCGGTAGTAAAGCGTGAATAGCCCTTGCCATCACCGATTTCGCCGTTCCTCTACGTCCGGCGATCGCCACTCCTCCTAATTCTGGATCGACGGCTGCTAATAGTAAAGCTATTTTGATCGCTTCTTGACCAACTACAGCAGTCAAGGGAAAAGTAGTAAAACTAGAATTAACAGTGGATGCAGCCATTTTTTATATAATAGTTAGTCTAATCTTATAGCTTACCAAATTAATGGTCGATTATTACCAAACCTATAATCTTAATTTTCAAATTTTTTGAGTAATTTAAGTTAAAATAATCACTGCATTATACGTGAGTGAAAATATTAAAGATGGCTATTAACGTTCGCTTCTTGTTTAGCAAAAATATGATAAATGCGATTTTTTAAAGCTATATCTGCATCTGAAGTATAAATTGCAGTTGTGATGTTATTATTAATAATCGTTATTATCGCTAAAATTTGATTTTTATTGTTTCCTAAATCAACAGAAATGGTTCGCAAAAAAGAAAAATTAGTAGAAATAATCCAAAAAGCAAAATTTAATAATGATGCACTTTTACGTAATGCGCTGACTCACCGCTCTTACGTTCACGAAAATCCCCAAGAAGGCGAACACAACGAACGCTTAGAATTTTTAGGTGATGCTTTATTAACTTATTTGAGCGGAGATTATCTTTATAATCGTCATCCAAAAGTTGGAGAAGATGAATTAACCCGTAGACGTGCGGCACTAGTAGATGAAAAGCAATTATCAAGGTTTGCTTTGGAAGTCGGTTTAGATAAAAAAATGCGATTGGGTAAAGGTGCTATTAATGAAAAGGGAGATCAAAATCCAAATTTACTTAGCAGCACTTTTGAAGCAGTAGTTGCAGCTTATTATCTAGATAATAATTCAAATATTGAAATGGTACGTAGCATTATTGAACCATTATTTGATTCGGTTCCCCAAGAAATAGTTGAATTTCGTTCTAATCTCGATCCAATAAATCAGTTACAGGCATGGGTTCAGCGGCATATTCCCCAAAATCCACCCAATCTTCCCCATTATATTCCTACAAGAATAGGTGGTTTAGCTCACGCTCCAGAATTCCTCTGTGAAGTATTTGTTGATAATAAAAAATACGGAGAAGGTAGGGGAAAGAAAATAAGTGCAGCTAGAAAAGCGGCTGCTATTGATGCTTTGAACAAGTTAGAAGACGAGGGTTTTATTTAAATAAGGGGATTGGGCATAGGGGATTGGGCATAGGGAATTGGACTTTGAAATAAGTTGGCATTTTCCGTAATTAAAAAGAAACTTTAGAGTAAAAAATAAAAGTTTACATAATAAGAATAGATTTATATCAATAAAAATGACCAATGCCCTATTGCCTATTCCCTATTCCCTATTCTCTATTTCCAGCGGTAAAATAACGGTAAAAGTAGAACCATTTCCCAATTCAGAATCTACTTTAATTTCGCCTTTAATTATTTGAATAAGCTGTGAAACTATTGCTAATCCTAACCCGGTACCATCAATGACGCAAGATTTACTGTTAGGAGCAACGCGATAGTAAGGATTAAAAATATTTGGTAAGTCTTCTTCGGAAATACCAATTCCCGTATCTGCAACTACAATTTTCCATTTACTCTCGTCTATAGTTTCGCAATTAATTTCAATTGTTCCAGATTCGGTATAGCGAATTGCATTACTTAGAAGGTTGGTAATAACCTGTTGTAATTTTAATGCATCAGTTACCACTGTTTTAGGAGAATTTTCACAATTAACTATAATTTCGATGTTCTTTTTTCCTAAAGAAGGTTTTAACATATGATGCACTTCCGCAATTAATTCACTTGGATTAATTGGTTCTAATTTCAGTTTTGTTTCTCCCGATTCTAAACGAGAAATTTCCAATGCGTTATTAATTAAGCGCAATAACTTTCTACCGCTATTTAATACGCGATCGATATGCTCTAAATTCCCATGAGTACTTTTAACTTCGTCTTTTTGTCTTTGTATCCGTAAAAATAAGTCTGAATACCCAATAATTGATGTTAATGGACTTTTAAGTTCGTGGGCTAAAAAAGAAAGATTTTCTTGAGAAGTACGAACAAACCGAGATAATTCCTCGTTATGCAAACTTAATTGATTTTGTAGATTTTCTAATTCTTCAATTCGTTGCTGTGTATAACTGTCAAAACACCGAGCAATTGCTTCATCAACTACGCTATCAATGGAGCGCATAGCTCGTATAACTTCTGCTGCTGATGCTTTTAGTAAATACTCCTCCAAAGTGGAAAATATAACTTCACGAAACAAATGGTATTCCCTAGCTATTTCCGAAGCATCATAACCTTGCTCGGCACGGAGAATTCCATGATTTAAGCTTGCTTCCACTATCGTCTGAAAGTTATCTTCCCTATTTTGGGAAAGGATTGTGGCTAAAGCTATCAAAACATGGTCAAGATGATCCATAATAGCTGGACGAGATAAACCATCGGTACTTTCAATTTGACTGTCTTCACAAACTTTTTTCATCCACCTTTCGATGATTTTTTCTTTGTTATCAATAAGTAATTGACTAAAATCTTCCATAAAATGACGCTAATTTAAACAAATTTAAGTTAACTTTAAGTTTATTTGCTTTCATTGTAGTTTAGTAGCGACAGTATTTAGCTAACTAACTATTTGACATATTTCTTTACAAATTATATTAAATTTTAATTTTCTCTATTATATTTTTGATTGTCACAAGAACTTATAAAAACAACTAATTATTACATTATTTAATACAGGTGCGAGTATAGCGCTTAGAAACAGTGGATAAAAGGGAACAGGGAATAGTAAAAAAGAAAAATTATACAATTAATGTAACAAAAAAACTCGTGTGTAAGGTAATAAATAATTGTCAGCTTATCTCAGTAATTTTGAGATTTTTTTGCATGGAGAATACAAGAACTAATTGAGCAACAGATGCAATTATAAAATGTTGATTTTACTTGCAAAGTGTAGTTAATAGTACTTATAGTAAGAATAAGTGTTTCCAATGTATAATCTAATTTCAATCTTAAGGAGGATGATTTTTGCGGGTAATTTTTAGGATGCTAACTTACTAAATAGTATAAAAACGAATCAAGCTAGGTATATTGGAATACCTTTAATAGGCTAATGACTGAATAAAATACGGAAACATGAAATATAGATTAGGACTTAGCAGAAAGTATGACATCTTCGGAAGAATACAATCAGAATATTTCGCTTGAAACGGAGCAAATGGTATCAAGTAAAAATATCAGCAAGCCGAAAGAATATAGCAATCCTGAGATTCAAGAAAACAACAGCTTAAATAAGGTAAGAGACATTTTAGTTGGCTCTCAAATGCGAGAGTTGGATAAAAAGTTTTCTCGTTTAGAAGAGCGTTTAGTTAAAGAATGTAGCGATTTAAGAGATGAGACGAGAAAGCGACTCGATATCTTAGAAAATTATATTAAAGAAGAAGCAGATTCTTTGAGTTCCAGAGCAAAAAACGAGCAGGTAAAGCGCGATGAAGCGGTAAAGGCTATTAATGATTCTCAGAGAAAACTTGCTGAATCTTTAGAGAAAAAGATGGGTGAACTAGATGAGCAAGCAGATAAAACTCAGCGGGAGTTGCGTCAACAAATTTTCAGTCAATCTCAAAGTTTACACGATGATATTCGACAAAAATATGAAGAAATTGTCGGTTTACTAGAGCGGGAAACTTACGAACTTAGAAGTGAAAAAACAGATCGGAATCAATTAGCGGCTTTATTTTCGGAATTAGCATTGCGTTTGAATTCTCAATAGTAATTACTGTAAGTCATTCATTGAATTATTGTCATGAATGACTTTTTATTTTACTGGTAATTAATATATAAATAAGAGAATTTTACAGATGAGCGATGGGAACGGTAATCGAGTAACGGAAGAATCTTTTAATAATAATCAAGTTGAAAATAATAATGATAATGGTGAATTAAGCGAATTGCGAAGTTTGCTTTTAGGAATCGAGCCACCGAAACTTCATCGTTTTTACGAAAAACTTGATAATCCTCAAGTTGATGCTGAAGATGTCAGTGATATACTTCCCGAAGCAATCATTTTGCGGACAATGCAAGATCAACAGCTAACGGAAGCGATGGTTCCTACCGTTGAGCAAGCAATTGATACTTCTGTTAAAAAAGATATTGACATACTTTCTGAGGCGATTTTCCCAATAATTGGCCCTGCTACGAGAAAAGCGATCGCCACAGCTTTGGATGAGATGTTGCAGTCGTTCAATTATGCTTTGGAACACAGTCTTTCACCACAAAGTTTGAAGTGGAGAATAGAAGCCAGACAAACGGGAAAATCTTTTGCAGAAGTTGTATTATTGCGGACTCTAGTTTATCGAGTAGAGCAGGTATTTCTAATTGATAAAAACAGCGGATTAATGCTGCAACACGTTGTAGCTCCGAAGATAGAAGCTCAAGATCCGTCTTTAGTTTCGGCGATGTTGACAGCGATTCAAGATTTTGTCAAAGATTCGTTTAACGTAGACAAACATGAAGGATTACATACTTTAGAATTTGGCGAACTTACTATTTGGATTGAAGAAGGGCCGCTCTGTGTTTTAGCGGGTATTATTAGAGGAAATGCTCCGGAAGAATTAAGACTTGTATTCCGAAATACGATAGAAAGAATACATTTAAAATTACGTAAGCAAATCCGCGATTTTTCTGGAGATACAGAAGCTTTTGCAGTCAGTCAGCCGTATTTAGAAACTTGTTTGGAATCTCACTATAAAAAACATACTAAAACAAGATATTTTTATGCATGGGCTTCTATAGGTATACTAGCGATCGTATTAGCTAATTTGGGATTATTTGGAGTAAGAGAAAATAATCGTTGGAATAATTATTTAAAAAGTTTGTCGGAGCAACCTGGAATTCTAGTAACAGAAACAGGTAAAAGAAATGGAAAATATTATGTTATAGGTATGCGCGATCCGTTAGCGGTTGAACCAAATAGCTTGATTGAACAAGCAAATCTCAATCCGAAAAAAGTAATTAGTCAATGGAAGCCTTTTATTTCTTTAGAGCGGAAACTTACTATTAAAAGAGCCGCAAAAGTACTGCAAAAGCCCAAAACAGTTACTTTAAAAATTGATGAAAATGGTGTTTTAAGCGCTACAGGTTCTGCTACTCGTGAGTGGATTTTATCAGCAAGAGAAAACAAATCTTCCTTATCTATTCTTGGTATTACCGAGTATCAAGATCAAAATGTAAAAGATTTAGATATTGACCAGCTTAAGGCTTATAAAAAAGAAATTGAACAAATCATAGTACTGTTTGAAAAAGGTACAACAGAATATTTACCTGGTGAAGTAGAAAAACTATCAGAATTATCGTCAAAACTCCAAAATATTATCGACGTAGCAAAATCTTTAGACAAAAATTTATTGATAGAAATTGCAGGACATACAGATACCGAAGGAGATAAACAAGCAAATATCAAACTTTCTCAAAATCGGGCTAAAAAAATTCTCAGCTATCTATCATCTCAAGGTATAGATAAAAATAAATTTAGTACAAAAGCATTAGGCTCCGAACAAATTTTACGTCCCGAATCAACTCCAGAAGATAAAAAGTTTAATCGTAGAGTGTCATTCAAAGTTATGATAGACGACGTTGCGAATTAATAAGGGATATAAGCGATTATGCTCCAGAAAAAAATCTGTATGGTGGGTGCATTTGCTACTGGTAAAACAAGTTTGGTAGCTAAATATGTTTACAGCATATTTTCGGAAAAATATCAAACAACTGTAGGGGTGAAAATTGATAGAAAAACATTGATGGTAGAAGAAAAAGAATTGAGTTTAATTTTATGGGACTTGTATGGAGAAGATGAGTTTCAAAAATTGAGAACTTCTTATCTAAGAGGTTCATCTGGTTACTTATTAGTCGTAGATGGAACGCGAAAAAGTACTTTACAAACGGCTTTAGATTTACAAAAACGAGTAGAAGATTCAATAGGTAAAGTACCTTTTATTTTAGTTTTAAATAAATGGGATTTAGAAAATGAATGGGAGTTAGATTCTGCAAGTATCGAAGCTATTGAACAAAAGGGGTGGATGGTGACTAAAACAAGTGCAAAAACTGGATTAAATGTAGAAGAAATTTTTAATACACTTGCTACAAAAATACTGGAAGGATGAATACATGAATATCCCTTTCCCAGTCAGTAATTATCTAATTAATTTTATGGGAGAAAGCCGTTCCTTAGCATATCTTTTAGTCGATAAAGATGGATGTTTACATAGTTGGGGTGGAAAGTTACATGAGTATGGAATAGCCAATTTACGTCAGGGAGAGGATGCTAGTCAGCAAATCTTCTTTCTGGAAGGACTTTTACCTCTTGATGGTATTTCTTTGTTTTTACCTTGCATCAAAACCGAACGTGGAATTTGTGCTGATGTGCATTTATTTCCTGAAAAAGAAGGAGATTGGGTATTGCTATTAGATGCCACTTGGGACGAAATGCAAATTTTTAAAGTTCAACAGCAAGTAAACTCTTCCCGTCTGATGCAGCGGGAATCATTGTAAGATGAAATCGTTTATAAAACAACAATATATATTAATTCTGCGACTTTTTAATTATGAGTGAATCTGTAACCGCAGAGATTTTTGCCGCTTTAAATATTTTAGTTTTAGAACGGCTTGATGTTGGTAAATTCAAATTTATTGGAAATATACCAAAATGGGTAAGACGATTTTGTCGCAAAAACTTAAAGCCAGGAATGGAAATATTAATTCCTGAAGAAGACTTTCCTTTTGTAGAGAACTTTTTAGTTGATGCAGAAGAATATTGGCAAAGTAACGATGATAAACCTTTAAAATCTGGAATCTGGAGCAATTTAGATATTGCCGGAAACGAATTTCATTTTGAAGCTTCCGCTTTATTTGTGAATCAGAAAAAAATATTACTGATTGAAATGATGAGCGATGCTTATCTAGAGAAACAAAACTTAATTCAACAAGCTAGAGAGAATAAGCTCAATTATCAACATATTATTAAAGAAAATCAGAAGAAAGAAGTTTTAATTCACTGCATAATACATGATGTTGCCGGACAGTTAAGCGGTATAAACTGTTGTTTGGCTTTATTAGAATTAGAAAATTTAACAGAAAAAGGTAAACAGCGTTTAGAGATTGGTAGAAAGCAAACTATTCAACAAGAAAAGTTGATCAGAGAGATTTTGAATGCATTTTCTACAGAAGTAAAATCTTTAGAAGGTTTTACAAATGGCAGTGAAAAAGTACCAGATATTTTGGAATCTGCACGCGAAGTGGTTGAGTTATTAACACCGACTTTTGCATTAAATAAAATGCGCTTGCAACTTTCTGAAGATATAGATACTTCTGCAAATTGGCAAGTAATTGGTGATAAATCGCGTTTGGATAGAATATTCGCGAATTTAATCGAAAATGCTTTTCGTCATAGCCCCTCAGAGTCAACCGTTACTGTAAATTTACTTTCTCAAGAAGAATATATTGTTGCCAGCGTAGAAGATGAAGGAAGCGGAGTACCCTTAGAAATTGCCGATACTTTATTTGAAAAATTCACTCAAGGACAAAAAAAATCCGGTAAATCCGGAATTGGACTTTACTTTTGTAAAATAACAGTCGAACGTTGGGGAGGAGAAATCGGTTTTACACCCCGTGAGAATGGAGGTTCCCGGTTTTGGTTTCGTTTGTTGAAAGCCAATAGGAATGGGGAATAGGGGATGGGGCATTGGGCATAGGGAGATAGAAAGAAAGAGTGAGGGGGAAGAGGGGGGAGAGGGGGGAGAATAACTAATTACCAATTACCAATGCCCAATCCCCAATACCCAATCCCCAATTACCAATTACCCATGCCCAATTAGCAATGCCCCATGCCCAATTCCTAACTCCTAACTCCTAATTCCCAACTCCATCCGTTGCCTAACTCCTAACTCCTAACTCTTTAACCTTGTTTAGCGAGTAAATATCGACACCTCTTCCGAAGGCGAAACGTAAGGAAGCAGGTAAATCTTTACTAGATAAAGTAATGAAGATTATTATTGCTATTAAGGTAATTACAGAATTAAATCCGAATATATTGCGATAGCCAATTTGTTGAGCAATTCCACCAAAAACTGGGGGGGCAACCGCTACACCAATGTCAAAACCTATCATACACAAACCGAATGTCCGCCCTCTTTCATGGGGATAGCTTCTATCTGTTATCATCGCTGAAATCATGGGAATTATCGTACCGCCACCAATTCCTTGCACGGTTGCTGCTAATAAGAAATCTTCTGAAGTATTAGCAGTCGATAACAATAACATTGCTAACGTATAGCAAATCAAACTTGAAGTAATAAACAAACCACGACCAAATTTATCGCTAGCTTTTCCACAAAATAACCGAGAAGAAAAGCTAGCCATTGCTATTACCGTATAATACAATCCGGGGTTTAAATCTACTTCTGTGGATTTGATAAATAGTGTTACGAAAGTATGTAAATTTCCTAGAGTCAAACCAATTATTAATAAGAGAATAGCAGGAATTCTGATTCTGGGAGCAAGCAATTTTAACCAGAATGAACTATCGGTATTTGTGACTTGTTCGTGTGCTTCAACTATAGGATTGATAATTAGTATAGAAAATAATAATCCCAAACAAGCCAAAGCCGTAGATAACATAAATAATGGTGTATAACCGGCAGTTTCTAATAAATAACCACCTAATGCAGGGCCAATCGCCATACCAAGGGGATTAACTAAACTCATATAGCCAATTAATTCACCGCGATTTTCTACTGGTGCGATATCTGCAACCAACGCTAAAAATGCCGTAGAAAAAGCAGCGATACTGATACCGTGGAAAGCTCTAATTACAAGCAATAGCGGTACCGATTGCACGAAATTGTAGCCAATAGGAGCTATTGCTGCTGATAAAAGACCTATAATTAAAACAATTTTTCGACCTCTTTTATCTGCTAATCGACCTAATAATGGACGAAATAATAATAGCCCAATAGCAAAACTACCCATAACAAAACCGATTTGCTGCTTCGTCGCGCCAACATCTTCTATATAAAGCGGTAAAGTTGGTAATAACGAAGCCAAACTAGCCCAAAATAATAAACCTGCTGCAAATAAAACCAGCAGGTTTCGTCGTAAATTACTATCGAGTGAAAATAAAACTTTCACGGGTAAATGCAAGTGCTGTGTGAGGTTTGCGATTTGTAGTTTCTTGTTCGCGGTTTATAACAACGCCGGAATCGAAGACTACAAACTCTATGTTACATTACTTTACATGAAATTTATTTGAGTCTATTAAGTAGGTAGGCACAAACAAACCGTGAGTTATGTAACGAAGACATTATAGAGCGGAAAGGATTTATAAATGCTCGCCACATTCTTGACGCAACAGTGCAAAACAATCCTTAGCTATTTCTCTATTTCCTCGCGCTTGAGCATCACAACCACGCGATATCGATCGTACAGTCGTACTTAGAATTTTTTCGGACAAGTGCATAAGTTAATTGAACCCGAATCTATTCACTAGTGGAAGCAGAGAAAACAATTACCTCAAGCTTCTCCTATTACTCTGAGAAAAAAATCACATTGACAAGACGTAATGTTAAAAGAGCAAGCAATGAAGATTAAAAATTTCAAAATTTTAACATTGGGAGCATCTGGTTCCGGTAAGACTGTATTTTTAGCCAGCTTGTTTAAGGAACTGTCTATTCAAAAAGCCTCCACTTTTAAGCTAGTAGTTCGGGATACAAAACAACGAAAATTACTTAATTCAATTTATACCCAGATAATTACTGAAGATACATGGCCTTCAGGAACCAGAAATATTTCTGAATGGACTTTTGATTGTTGCGTTCAAACAGAAGAACTTGAAGACTATACTGCTTGTCAATTCACTTACTTTGATTATGCTGGAGGTCGTCTGATTGATGGTGAAGACCAAAAACTTGAGGAAGCAATTGAACAAGCTGATGCAATCTTGGGATTACTAGATGGTCGAAAAATTCATGCTTGGCTTACGGGTGGCGATCAAATTCTTGTTAATGAATTCTTAGATCGAGATTTACCCAGCATTTTCAAACGAATACAGACTTCTAAAGCTCCGATTCATTTTGTTATTAGTAAATGGGATCTTCTGGATCGAGATGGTTATAACTTGACCAAAGTCAAAGAGCATCTTCTGGAAATTCCTAAGTTTGCAAAGTTACTAGAAGCTCGAAGTCGCTTAGGTTCTCCTGTAAGGCTAATTCCTATTAGTGCTGTTGGCTTGGAATTTGCAAGTTTGCAACCTGACGGAAGTATGAAAAAAAATCCTGGTATTTTACCAATGCCTTTTCTTGTTGAATCCCCTCTAGCCTGTATTTTGCCAGATAAATTCCAACTACTAGTTGAAGAGAGTAAAGCAAAAGAGGAGACAATTGAGAAAAAAAGTCAAAAAAACAGTAATTACTTAAAAATGTTGAGTGCTGGTTTAAATGCAATTCAATCTTTCACAATTATTGCCAATGTTGTTCTCGACGATGATACTCCAGAGTTAGTTAAAACATTAAAGAATACTATAAATGCTGCATCCTTTGTTAACAAGGTGTTGCTCGGAAAAGTGCCGGGGTTATCCGGAGTAATTACAAACATAACTCAAAATAGAACCGCAAAAACTCTACAATTAGTAAAAAATGAGCAATCTGCTTTAGTACATGCAATAGCAGTTTTTTATGATTTTGTACAAGAGCTAGAAGAGAGATTTGGGCATTCTAAATTGGTTTAAATTGGTCGGTTAATCGATATAAATCAACCAGAATTAAAACAGCTATGCTGATTGATTTATAAGACAACGCTGCAATTATATTTCATTTTCAGTTTGATGATTTTCTAGGAATACTATGTATCATGAATAATTACAATATTGTTTTACTCGGAGCTTCTGGCTCTGGTAAAACTGTTTTTCTCGCAAGCCTTTTCAAAAAGCTTTCAATACAAGGAGAATTTGATTTTTTTCTATCAGTTGAGGATAGTCAAAGAAAAAGTTTGAATAAAATCTATAATGAATTGATTGTAGGTGAAAGCTGGCCTGCTGGAACAAGAAATACTCGTTCATGGATCTTTGATTGTCATACCAAAGACTCCGAGCAATCAAACGATGTAAAAGCTTGTACGTTTAACTATTTCGACTATGCGGGTGGTTTAATTACAGATACAACAGAGCAAAATGATGCAACTCAATTTGAATCGTTGACTAACAATGGTAATGCAGTTTTAGTACTTTTAGATGGTCAAAAGCTGCTGTCACTTATGGAAGATGAACTGCTTAGTAATCGTGTTGTTCTAGATTTTATTCATCAAGATTTACCCAATCTTATGCAGTTGGTGCAAAAATATCCAGCAAAAATTCCAGTTTATTTTGTAATTAGTAAGTGGGATTTGCTCGAAGGTAAATACTCTTTAGAAAAAGTCCGAAACAAACTGCTCAACACGATTCCTGAATTTTACAATGTAGTTGGAAACCGAAAAAAAGCAGGTTGTCCGGTTCGTTTAATTCCTATTAGTTCTGTTGGTTCGGGTTTTGCGGTTTTAGAAAACGGGGAGATGAAGAAGATTCCTGGTCAAAAACCACAGCCCCAGAATTTGGAAATTACTCTAGCTTTTGCACTAACTGATAGTTATTCTAATAGCTTTGATAACCTAAAATCACCATCGAATAGTAATAAAAATACTCGTAATAGTAAGATAATAACTTACATTTTGCTTAGTATTTTTACTTTGATTGTTATTGTTACAGGACCGTTGCAACCTTGGGGCTTTATTATCCCTATAGCTTATCTTCTGATTCGTCTGTTTATAACAAAAAACAATAAAGTCCAAACAAAGGAGAATCAAGAAAATATATCTAATACAAATACTTTCGATCAAGTTTTGAATACATGTAAATCGATTGAACAAAAGTTTCTTGCTAAATTTCCCGAATCAAATTTATAGGTACTTAGTATTATGTTTATAAAAGCTTGGCCTTTCTTGGTAACTCGAAATCAGTCAATTGACTACAAGACAGTTGTTGCACCTGATTTCATTTCTTTAGCAAACATTCGTAGCTTACTCAATAAAGCCTCAGATGATGATTGCTGCGAACAGGGAAAAGTATATGTTCGCCGGATTCAAGGCTCAAAAGTAGGTGATTTTACTATTATCTTTCGAGTTTCTAGAGCCAGACAAACAGACATTGGAGAAAGTGGAAATGATACCTTAAAAGACCCATTTGGTAGAGAAATTTATGCAACTAAAGGGTTTATTGTTCAAGAACATCCATCTCAAATTTTGCATAAAATTAAGCGAGTTCATCTAAAGCAAGTTCACTATGAATTGATAGAAAAACATAGGGTGTTTTGGAATCAGGATAAAATTAGCGATTCTAATGCTATCAATTTGAGAGATGACGAATCTAATCATGGTGTTGAGCTTGAAGAGTTAGAGCCATTCTTGATTAGTTCAACTAGTCAATCGCAAGCTATTGTTCCAAACAAAAAACCTATCTTCAAATCCTTTGGAAGAAATGGCAAATATACGACCTTAGTGATTTTTGCCTTAATAATTTCATTGTCGCTAATTTTGATTGGTGATGTTATTAGAGCCGATCAAAAATCGGAGCAATTGCTAAAATGTAAATATGCTACAACAATTATGCCGATTAACTTTGAGAATCAAGGTGTGAATGAAGCACTGAAAGAATTAACGCAAGAGTATCCACAAACATTGATACTTTTGAAAGGTAAATTAAAATTTACCGATCAAAAAACTTCTCAAGAATCAATCACGGATATTGCCGAAATAGGTCATAGCAATCCGCAGCCAACCATAACTAAAGATGAAACACAATTGCATATAACATATCACCCTATTAATGCAGCAATTGCTTTATTTAAAAACCTGAAGATTGATGTTAATAATAATGAAAGTAAAATGACAGCAATAATTTTTGAAACTCAGGGAAAAGATGAACAAAAACGTTTTTGTGAAATGAATTTTAAAGGTAAGCAATATTTTCCTCTTACTTCCTTATTTAAATAAACCTCAGCCTCAATTCTTCAACATCATTTATAGCTGGAGGATTGAGGCTGTAGGAATTCCACAGTTTCTAAATGCAATAGAGGCTGTTAGTACCCATAAACTTGTGAAAGCTAAGGTGCAGAATGTAGTTTTTAGAGGAAAAATCTATTCCCCATTCCCTATTCCCTATTCCCTATTCGCCATTCCCCTATTTCCAACAACTTCCCTAACTCTGTAAATTGGTCTACCTTGGGA
>CAYMZW010000060.1:0-21886 GCA_964395005.1 uncultured Rivularia sp. | reverse complement strand
GGTATTCCGTACCATGCGCGATATGATGACTACCGAAGCATCCGAACGGGTTTCTAAAGAATTGCACGAGCCAGCAGAACCTACAAAAGACAAAGCTTTACAAAACGAAATTTCCGATTTATGGAAAGATACTAATCCTATCGTAGCTTTCTTAAGTAAAGTTCGTCCGCCTTTAAAAATTGATTCTGACACTTTCTTATTCCGCATTCGTCAAGAAGGTGGTTTACAAAAAGGTGTTGATGAAAGGATGGTAGTAAAATCCGTTTTTGGAGCAACTAAAGACGAATTATCTCAAGAAAGAGTCAAAGAAATTGAGCAGTTTTTACCCGACAAAATTCTTCAGTTGTGGAAAGAAGCTTAAGAGTTTGGCAACGGATGAATTGTCGGTAACGGATGAAGTTTGGCAACGGATGAATTGTCGGTAACGGATGTAGTTTGGCAACGGATGTAGTTAGGAGTTAGGAATTAGGAGTTAGGAGTTAAGAGTTAGGAGTTGGGAGTTAATATAATTCCTAGCTCTTATTTTTTGCTTCAAATATAGCTTGTAGGAATTGTTTCATTTTGGATATTGAGTTAGGAGTTTTTTCCCAATCCCCAATGCCCAATCCCCAATCCCCAATCCCCAATGCCCAATCCCCAATGCCCAATTCCCAATTCCCCATGCCCAATCCCCTATGCCCAAATTAACTTTTTTTCATCATTTGAGTAACTCGATCGCGCAATAGCACTTCTTTTCTAGTATCTTGGAGGTTTTTTGCTAAAGTAATTGCTCTTTCGTAAAAATTACTTGCTGTGGAATATTCACCAAGCTTTTCGTATAGTTGAGCGTAGGATTCAAAGGAATTTAGTTGCTCGCGGGGGCTTCTTAAGTTTGAGGCGATCGCCAACCGTTTTTCTAATAATTCGATTGCTCGACTATACCGACCTACCGAACTATGAGCAGCTACTAATCCATCGATTGCTCGTAATTGATTAATATTATCTCTGGATGCTTTGGCAAGTCTCAAAGCTGTTCCATAGGTACCTATTCTGTCTTGATAAGTACCAACTATCTGGTAAGCTTCACCTAGATTATTTAAAGTATTTGCTTCACCTATCGGATCTCCAACTTTGCGCCGATAATTAAGAGCGTTTTTGTACAGTTTAACTGCTTTGTTGTAATCTCCTAACCTTGCGGATGCTAATCCCAAATTACTTAAAGATATTCCGTAACCTTCATTGCTATTAAGGTTTTGAGCGATTGCTAATGCTTGCTCGAAAGTTTGTGAAGCGGTTTGAAATTCGCCTTTTTGTAGCAGCAAGGTGCCGATGTTATTCAGCGCAAAAATCTGACTTTGAAAGTCTTTGGTATCGCGGGCGATCGCCAAACGTCTACGAATTGCGTTGTTAGCTTTTTTATATTGCTTTAAATCAATGTAGCTTTTGCCTAAAAACTCGTAAGTTAAACCAAGTGCATCTAAGTCACCGATTGAATGGTAAATTTCTCTTGCTTGCAATAAAGAGTTAACAGCTTTGTGAGGATTTCCTTGGAAATTTTGTCTTTCACCCAAACGTAGCAAAGTATCTGCTTCATCCCTTGATTGCTGCAATACTTTTTTGTCTATTTGAGGATAATGTAGTTGTTGAGTAATATCAGCAGCAGTTACAGCTATAGGACTTAATAATAAGGAAAATAGTAAAAAACCAAAAGCCCTGTTAAGTTTGTTAGGAATTCGCTTCCGGGCACTATAGGATGGTGATTGAAAATTAGCTACTGCTAGTAGATTCCATTGTTTCATATAAATTTACCGTAAAAAAATCGTTTTAAGTAAAGAGATTTACTAGAAAATCAATTATTACCAGCATAGCTTGTTACACCTCAGCATTTTTACGCAGAAACAGGTTGAAGGAAATTTTCACCTAAATATATAGCACGAATGTCTGCTGGTAATTTTTCTTCAAGCATACGATAACCTTGTTGAAGAAAATTTGCTACCTCGTTAGGAGAAATACCTTCTCCCTCAGCTTGTAAATAAGCTGCAATTCTCGTTTCACTCCAGTGGAAGGTTTGAGCCATCAAGACTATCAATCTCAACATTGGTGGTAATTGATCCAAAGACTGCTCTACATAGCACCAAAGAGGCGGAGAAGTGGTTTTGAGGGAATAATGAATACTTTCGGTCGGTGGTAGTTCTGTTTCA
Organism: uncultured Rivularia sp.; assembly: GCA_964395005.1. GTDB lineage: Bacteria > Cyanobacteriota > Cyanobacteriia > Cyanobacteriales > Nostocaceae > Rivularia. The sequence continues at coordinate 19,706 of CAYMZW010000060.1, read as the reverse complement.
TTGATACAGTAAGCCGTCATATTAATCAGCCAGTTTTGTAAAGTCATAGCTGGTGCTTGTGGCTCTGTACTTTCTAAATTCACCCCACCCACTTGATAGTAAATATGTTTCCAAGTCATGGCGAACAAATAATCGGCTTGTACTGGCGATCGCGCTGAATGGACGATCAAGGTGTAGACAATGGGACTATATCGACAAAAAATTGCTGTAAAGTATCTTCCAGCGTCTGGGTGCTGTCCAAATAAACTTATCAGTTCTTGATCGCTCTTATGGAATAGTGACTTCACTAGAGGATGATTGGATTCTGGAAAATGAGGAATTTGCACAATCTTTTTTAGCCTATGTTGCTAGAATTATTTGAGGAATGTATATTTTTCGTTAACCGCATAATATCTTGGTGTTGATATATTTAGCACGAACATTTAGCTTAGATACTACAAGCAGGAGTGTCCGGGATTTTAGAATAAATTTCTAATCTTGATTAACGATAATGCTTTTAGCATCCAATCGTATAATTAATAATCCCTACACAATACAAAACCATCCGTTGTGAAAAACATCGGTTGTTAAAATTCAAAATCAATTCAATTCTTATATATTTACTGATTTGTTCATGTTTACACCAGTTAACGCGAGCGCTTACCTTTTTACTCCGAATATTTTAGGTTCTTTTCTGCCGTTAGATAGCTTGTTCTCCACGCAAGGCATAATGGTAATGCTCTTAGCAGCTTATGCAGGAGCAATGTGGATGTTTCTCTCCAGCGCTCCAAAAGTACATACTATTATGGTTTCCGATTTAGAGGTAGCCCGAGATTTGTATGAAGGGCTGTTAGATTTACCCGCAGCGGAAGTGCCTTTACATTATTATTACAACTACGAACAAACAATTGGTGCAACGGGTATCGATCCGATGTATCTAGGTAGCAGCCCTACCTATCCAAGTAGAATGTCAAATGCTACTGAAGGGCTTTGGTATCAACTTAAGAAAAATACCCAGCTACACGTAATTATTGGAGCTAGTTTGGGCAACAAAAATCAACAGCGTCACGTATGCTTCGATCGCGATTGTCTGGAAATGATTTTATTGCGAGTTGAAACACGAGGTTTAAAATTTAAAATTCGCAATCGCAAGCCATTGAATTTTTTGGTGAAAGATTACGACGGAAGAGTTGTGGAAATGGCAGAAGTTGCAAATTAGGAGTTAGGCAACGGATGGAGTTAAGAGTTAGGAGTTAGGAGTTAGGAGTTAGGCAACGGATGGAGTTAGGAGTTAGGAGTTAGGAGTTAGGAGTTAGGCAACGGATGGGGTTAGGCAACGGATGGGGTTAGGATTTGAATACTACTCTTCTCTATCTCCTATTCCCTGTTCCCTTTTCCCTATTCCCTATTCCCTACTCCCTACTCCCTATTCCCTACTCCCTACTCCCTACTCCCTACTCCCTACTCCCTACTCCCTACTCCCTACTTCTGCTCAAAAATTCTTTCCAATCTCTCTACTAATTGTTCGGCTAAATCAAGTAAATCAACTGTATCGCTATCATCGCTAAAACTGCGGTTAATTTTTGCAAGACTCGCACTTTCAACTAACACAGTTTTAATTGCAAATACTCTATTTTGTAATTCAGAAAGTCTGAGACAATCTTCTAATTGAGTTGCAATTTTACAGAGTGATTTTCCTTGCAACTGCTTTCTGACGCTGACAGCAACCCAATCATCACTTTCTAAAAAATTTGTTACCGATTCTACAAAATTAGTTTGCGTATTCTCGTCTTCATCCCACTTTTCTAACCAATCTCCGTCTACATCTTCAGCATACAAATAAGCTGCTTCTAAACCGTATCTAACTATATCATTCTGTAATTTTTGAGCTGCTTCTACTGATTCTAAAAACTTATCTAATCTCTTTTGAGTGTCGATTGACATTTCTTTTACCATTATGACTCTAATTATTAAGAGATATTGCTGATGCTTTAATTAGCTAATAATCCAAAACTGAAAACTAAAAACTAAAAACTAAAAACTGAAAGTTAAATAAATACCTGTTTCTAAATTATTGCTGTTATAAAGCGTCACGTTAACTATTCTGTCTACAAAATCGGTTATACCGGGATTGTAGCTTAATAGTAATCCTTTATCTATCTTCCAAAAACGTAAGGTGGATTCCCAATTGTTAAATTTATCTTGAAAAAATTCTTCACTTAAGCTAGTAAGTTGAACGCAAAGCGGTGTATCGTACTTACTACTTACAATAATATCGGTAGCCATTGAGAAGTCAGCAATATATCTTTTGACGACAGTGCCTCCACGACGTTGAATACTATCTACAACGGATGCAATTAACTCGGCATCGTCCCCGGAAAATTCGCCAGACATTAATTTTTGTCTCCAAATGTAAAATTTAGAGTCATTTTCGCTCAACCATTTAGGAAACAAATAGCTGTACCAGAATTTCAAACTTGGTTTCAGGGCATCAAAAGCAATTTGCTGTTCTTCATTGGTTGGTAAAGATTTTACTTGAAGCCAAACTTCAGCATCTCTAATTACTTGTTCTAAAAATAAAATTACAAATTTTTTTGCGGTCAACGAACCAGGTTTTAAATCTTTTACCCAACGGTTTATCTCATCTAATCTTTTTGCTAAATTTGGGTCTACTATAGATGCTTCCCTTCTAAGATATTTTAGCCTATTTTTGATATCTTTCGCTTGCAAAAAATGATATCCCTCGCATCCTAAACTTAAGATTTGGTTCGCCAACTCGTTTTTAACTACACAGTATATATATAAATTAAAAAGGGTGCGCTAAGCAACAGCATAACGCACCAAAAAGTGTGATTACTAAGACTGCTCCTCGGTTTTTTCAGTACTATCTGGTTTGAGTAGGGGAAAAGCGATAACGTCGCGAATGCTTGCTGCATCAGTCAATAGCATCACTAATCGATCGATCCCGATACCCAATCCACCTGTAGGAGGCATTCCGTATTCTAAAGCGGTAAGGAAGTCTTCATCAACACCTTGGGCTTCTAAATCGCCAGCGGCTTTCCTAGCTGCTTGCTCTTCTAAGCGTTGACGTTGATCGATAGGATCGGTAAGCTCGGAGAAGCTATTAGCAGTTTCTCTTCCTACCATATATAATTCAAATCGCTCTACCAAACCGGGTTTAGAACGATGGGGTTTTGCTAAAGGCGAAATTTCAACCGGGAAATCGGTTACAAATGTGGGTTGAATCAGATTTTCTTCCACTTTTTGTTCAAAGGCTTCATTAAGAAGTTTTCCTAAAGAAGGGCAATCATCTATACCTTCAATTCCCGCATCTTTACAGGCAGCTTTAGCATCTTCTAAATTTGAAAAAGAATTAAAATCTACTCCTGAATATTCTTTCACCAAGTCATGCATGGTGACTCTTCGCCAAGGAGCAGTCAAATCAATTTCAGTTCCTTGGTAATTAATTTTGAGCGTACCGATAACTTCCTCGGTGACAGTAGTAATAATACCTTCCGTCAAATCCATCATATCGTTGTAATCGGCGTAAGCTTGGTAAAGTTCGATGGTAGTAAATTCCGGATTATGACGGGTTGAAATGCCCTCATTGCGGAAAATTCTTCCTAATTCAAAAACTTTTTCAAACCCACCAACAATCAACCGCTTCAAATGAAGTTCAGTAGCAATGCGTAAATACAGCTGCATTTCCAGCGTATTGTGGTAAGTGATAAACGGGCGTGCGTCTGCACCTCCAGCTTCACCTTGCATCACCGGAGTTTCAATTTCAATAAATCCCCGCTCGTCGAGATAGCGGCGAATCCCAGCAGTAATTAAAGCACGACGACGAAAAGTTTGTCGCACTTGTGGGTTAACAATTAAATCGACATAACGCTGACGATAACGTTTAGTAATGTCAGTTAACCCATGCCATTTGTCGGGTAAAGGCAATAGGGATTTAGTCAGCACACTATATTCTTTAACGTAAACCGATAATTCGCCCTTTTCAGTCCGTTTTATAGTTCCCTTTGCTCCCAGAATATCGCCCATATCCGTAAGCTGTTTGAGATTTTTGAAAGCATCAGCATCGATATCCGCCATACTTTCAGAAATACGTTTTTTCTCCAAATAAAGCTGAATAGTGCCAGTTTCATCCTGCAAAGTAAAAAACGCCAACTTACCCATGACGCGCCGAGTCATAACTCTACCAGCGATCGCCACTTCAAAATCAACTTCTTCACCGTTAGCTAAGTCGGCAAATTTCTCTTGTAAATCACCCGCATGATGGGTAACATCCCAGCTATAAGCATAAGGATTCATCCCCTGCTGTCGTAGCTGCTCTACTTTTTCTAGCCTTGTGGCACGGATATCTTCTTCCGACATGGTTTACGAACTTTCTCTGGGCAAGGTTTTATTATAGTTCCATGCCCGCATTGTACATTCATTTGTTGTGCATAACGGAGATAGTCTCGTTCCCAGACACCGGCTCTCTCGTCTCTCGTTCCCAAACACCGGCTCTCTCGTTCCCAGACTCCGGCTGGGAATGCCTATCTCTCGTTCCCAAACACCGGCTCTCTCGTCTCTCGTTCCCAAACACCGGCTCTCTCGTTCCCAGACTCCGGCTGGGAATGCCTATAAGAAGGCTCTGCCTTCTTAGCCTTCTTCTCTTTTGAAAAAATAATAAATAATAATTGTATAAAGTTTGTGTTGTAACTCTCATTCCCAGATTTAGGCAGGGAAACCTAATGTAAGGCTCTGCCATAGTATCGTAATTTAAATAATTATATGGGACGTTCGCGCTACAAATTTTTAGAAAAGCAACCACACTTCCTTACCTGTACGGTTGTAAATTGGCTACCAATATTTTCCAAACCAGAATTCGCACAGATAATTTTATCCTCATTAGATTTCCTGCAAAATCACCAGCGTTTAAGTTTACATGGCTACGTGATAATGGAAAACCATCTTCATTTGATTGCTTCATCTGATAATTTGTCCAAAGAAATTGCAGCTTTCAAATCATTTACAGCTCGTTCGATAATTGATTATTTAAAAGAAAAACGAATTGAGTCTCAGTTAAGGCAGTTAAAATTCCACAAGAATTCTCATAAAACAACTCAGGATTACCAGCTTTGGCAAGAAGGTTCCCATCCACAAGCAATATTAAATCAAGAAATTTTTAGACAAAAACTCGAATATATTCATAATAATCCTTTAAGACGCGGCTATATAGGTGAACCAAGTCATTGGCGATATTCTAGTTGCCGTAATTATATGGGTGAGAAAGGGCTTTTAAGTCTTGATATGATTGAGTTGTAATTGAAGGCAGAGCCTTCTTAAGAGCGTTCCCAGCCGGAGTCTGGGAACGAGAAACGAGAAACGTCTGGGAACGAGAAAGTTGTAATTGAAGGCAGAGCCTTCTTAAGAGCATTCCCAGCCGGAGTCTGGGAACGAGAAACGAGAAACGTCTGGGAAGGAGAAATTTCTACTTTTGTAGAATAAACAGAGCATTGTAGGCAATCGCTTCTAATTCGATTCACCAATGTATTTTTTATATCTTTAAACTCCGAAATAATTCAGTAATAATTTGATAACTTATGTCCAACAAATATGCTGGCTAAGTTACAAATATAAATTATTTCTATGGAAAACAAAAAGCAATTAATTAGATGCGTTGAGTTTATCTCTGAGGAACTTGATGCGGATATGTTTTTATATAGTGCTGAAATAACCGATTTAAATGCTGATAAATTAATTAATGAAATTAAACAAACGTCACCTAAAAGAGATAATGTCGTTTTAATTATGACTACTTATGGTGGCGATCCAGATGCAGCTTTTAGAATAGCTCGTTATATCAAAAGAAAATATAAAAAGTTTAGTTTATTTGTATTTGGTTATTGTAAAAGTGCCGGTACTTTATTAGCATTGGGAGCCGACGAAATTGTTATTTCCGATTTTGGTGAATTAGGGCCTTTAGATGTCCAAGTTACCAAAGATGACGACTTTAGAAGCGAGTCTGTATTAGATATTCAGCAGGCTATGTCGGTAATTGGTTCTCAAGCTTTTGAAATGTTTGAAAGTTATTTATTAAATTTAATTTCTGGGACTCAAGCGTTAATAACTACAAAAACAGCAGCAGATATTGCTAGCTCTATGGCTGTTAATTTATTGTCACCGATTCCCAGTCAAATTGACCCGCTAAGATTAGGTGAAATGAATAGATTGATGAATATTGCTTTAGCCTACGGTCAAAGATTACGGCCGGAAGGTATTGAAGTTATCAAAAATTTGATTTATAACTATCCGTCTCATAGTTTTGTTATAGATTATGAAGAAGCAAAAAAATTGTTTGATTGCGTCAGAGAACCTGATGATTTAGAGTCAGATTTAGAAGAAATGATATTTCCTTTGGTGCGTAAACCTGCTTCTACAGAAATTATATTAAATTTAGAAAAATTAAGCGAAGAAAATGAAGAAAATTCAGACAGAAATAACTCAGATAGGGAAAGAATTGCGGAAGAATCAGTTTCTACAGACGATGGAAAGGATGAAGCGATTGAAGGAAATGTCTTACCCTTTGATAAAAGGTAGTGAAATCAAAGATAATTCTGCTGTTTCTACAAAAACTATATTTAAGATTTTGCAAAAGTAGGTTTGGGGTTATCAAAAAATATTGTTGGTTTATTAGAAGATAAATCGGCTTTTCATGATAATCGCAATTAATTGGGACTTACGCAAACGCAATTATAAATTAGGCTCAGACGTTGAGATCCCCCCAACCCCCCTTTTTTAAGGGGGGCTTTCTTAATTAACCCACGCAGGTGGGTTTTGCCTGTGTAGCCAAGCCACTGCGTTGCGGAGGAACACGCACCGTTGTAGCAAGTGGCGCGTGAATTATATTCGCCAGGTATTTTAAAATCGCCAGGTATTTATTTACTAACTATTCCCGTTTAATTTGATTAATTTCTTTTTGTAATTCTTCTATTTCTCGCTGCAATTTATCAATTTCTTCTTTTTGACTTTCACTGTCTTTCGGTTTCACTTCAACTGCACCCTTATCGGTTTCTTTGCGATAATTTCCTTTTTTAATTTCTGCATATTCTTGAGATACAGCCCATTTCCTCAGAAAATCTACTCTTTCAACCGCAAAAGGATGACTGAGCATTACCCCTTGAGCGCCGTTGTACATTAAAAATTTATACACTTGATTGAGTCCATCTTCGTCAAGTGCTTGATAATTTTCCGACTGACGAATAAACTCTTGTAAACTACATTCATTAGCATATTTGTTACTACCGCCAGAAATTTTCATCATCGAAGACATAACTGTTGTTAAGTCATCTGTAACTAATAACGCGGCTCTATCGGCTGTTAACTCGGCTTTACGTCGCCATTCAAAAAAAGCAAAAATCAAACCGCTGCTAACTATGTTACCAATCCCAAAAGTTAGTTCCCCGACAATAGAGGCGGCATTCATCGCCCACATCGCCATTTGAATTAAAATAGTATGACCACACTTAATATGCCCCAATTCGTGGGCTAACACTGACCTAATTTCGGCTTCGTTAAGTAAATTTAAAATTCCTGTGTTGATGACAATGTAAGGATGCTCCTGTCCCAAAGCATAACTATTTGCAACGGGATTTTGCTCGACAAACAGTTTCGGTTCTGGATAAATATCCAAATCTCGCACGCATTCCCGAAATATCTGGTAAATAGTTGAATATTGTCGCGGCCCTACTTCAATGGTGTTACCCATTAAATAAACTAATTGTGGACGTTCGTAGACAAATTCTACAAATTTACGGGCAATAAAATCAAACCCTGGTAAACCTCTTAAAGTTTCTTCGGCTTGACGATCTTGGGGATGTCTAAAAGCTTCGGCTGAAATTCCTTTATAAGTTGGCATAATTGCAGAGTAATTAGCTATTTATTAGCAATAGAGGATAGAGTAAAAGCGTGATTCAGGTTCCTGGTGCGTCTGTGCTAGGTTACGTTACATCTAAAAAGTGTTTAATCGTCTGTAGTGTAACAATTCGGTACTAAAGGCTGCCGCTTTAAAACTAAAAAAGAATATATTTGAAAAGAGAATTGTAAATTAGAACTGTTTAAAATTAATTTTTCAAGAATTAACTTTCATATTTAACTAAAAACTTACTATGTATGGGATTTAAAGCGCGTGATTGAAGCTGAAGTTCATTTATCACTACATAACTTTCTGCGATCGCAGGCAGGTTTTCCTTCTTGGCCGCATCATTTGACGATGGCGCGGTTGGTAGCACGAGCCTTGAGGGTAGGGCGTAGCGCCTTAATTCAAGTGGGAGCAGCTTGTGGTTATCAAGGACAGTATCGTACTAGTTTTGTGGCTTCGGCTTTAATGTGGCACGGGGCTGTAATTATTGTGGCAACTCAAGCTGTACAGCAGCGTTTGTTACAAGTGGAAATTCCTAGACTACAAAAGTGGTTAAAAGTCAATAAACCCATAATAGTTGCCGATACTTTCCCGAATGCTGATTTCAAGGGAATTCTTATGGTGTCTCCCCAAGCTTGGTTAAAAGCACAATTAAGTTCTACTAACAATTTTCCCCCTAATATTCCCACAATTATTGACGGTGTAGATGATTTAGAAGATTGGATACGCAAACAGCTAACTGTTAGTATTGATTCTTATGATTGGGAGCAGTTGATGTTGGCTTGCCCTTCGTTTGCTGAAGAAATCCGCACTTGCCGGGTGCAGTTAACGCATGAAATTTTTCAACATCCGGTAAATCCTTACGAATGTTACCTAATATCGGAACCTGAAGAACAAATTTTATGCCGTACTTTTTCAAGTTTGGATTTAAATAGCCTTCCCGAATCTTGGAAGAAGTTTTGGCAATTATTTAGAGCCAGACATGAAATTTCTCCTACTGAGTCTTCGACTTCTCCTCCTTTACTTTGGGCAACTGTTAATCGCCGTCAAGGTTTGTTTTCTCTACATTGCGCCCCAATTGAATTAGCAAAAATTCTCTCGCCGATTTGGCAGCGACAACCCGTAGTGTTAATTGGTTCCGCTTTAGAACCAGATACTGAAGCTACATTGTTTCGTCAACGTTTGGGATTGGGCGATTTGACTTGCTTAAAATTCTCTTCTGACAATCAAACTCAAGCAATTCAACTTTATATACCTAACAAATTACCTTTACCCAATACCCCAGAATTTAAACCCGTCTTTATTCATCAAGTTCGCCAGATGGTATGTTTGAGTGCCACATCACCTGGTTTAACCGTAATTTTAGTCGGAGATGTACCTCTAAAAGCTCAGCTAGGAACAATTTTGGCTTCTGAATTTGGTTCGCGGGTACAGGTAGATAAAACTTGTTTGGATGAAAATGGTATTTTAGTTTGTGGTTGGGAATTTTGGCGCGAAAACCAAAGAGTTTTACCCTCGCCACAAATGTTAATTATTTCTACTTTGCCCCTACCGTCTTTAGAAGATCCATTAGTTGCCGGTAGAGTTGCTCATTACAAACATTCCCATCAAGATTGGTTCCGTTTATATTTATTACCTACAGCTTTAAATGAGCTACAGCGAGCTATTGCCCCAGCGAGGGATTCAAGCAGCATAGTGGCTTTGCTTGACAGTCGAGCGATTTATCGCAGCTACGGCGCTCAAGTTCTTTCAGCCTTAAGTCCCCTTTCCCGGATTAATTATTTAGATCCAAATTTGTTTTCTAGCTCTGAAGAAGAATCTTGAGTCAGTTATCAGTTATCAGTTATCAGTTACCAGTTATCAATTACCAATTAACACAAAAAAATTGCCCTCATTACAAGGGCTTATAACAATTATTTATTGTTCACTGTTCACTGTTAACTGTTCCCTGTTCACTGTTCACTGTTAACTGTTCACTGTTCCCTGTTCCCTGTTCACTGTTCCCTGTTCACTGTTAACTGTTAACTGTTCACTGTTAACTGTTAACTGTTAACTGTTCAATAAGCTAGGGTTTCTAAAGTTTCCCTTAAATATCGCTGTACTTGCTCATCTAAGATTAATTGTCCGAAATCATCGTCGGATTGCATTCTTTCCATCTGCCAGCGTTGAAAACCCGAACTAATGGCGATCGCCTGCTTTAAGTTATTCCAAATTTCAGTATCGCCTTTTAATTCGCCATTATTTTTTACTGTGAAACTAGTCATAATTATCTAATCCTCTATTTAACTATTCAACTTTTTAACTTTTTAACTTTTTTAAGTTTTGCAGAATATATTTTGGTTTATTTGCGCTCAATGACGTATGTTCCGATAATTACTTCAATATACTCGCTATACCGTCTATTAATGCCAAATTAAAGATTTGCTATTTCAATATTTTAGAGTTTTGTTTAGCTGCACTACAGGAAAATTAGGCAGAAATTTGATTACGGTTTTATTTCATACTTTCTCAAAGTAGTGCTTCGCCTACGGAGATTTCTGTTGTCCTTGTTACTAAAAGCAATATTTTTTTGATAAATTTTACGGTCTTTTTTCCCTGTTCCCTGTTCCCCCCAACCCTACTCCCTCTATAACAAGTAAAGTTATAACTAATCTTTTTAAACCACATCCCCAATAAAAAATATGTAGAGATAAAACCGAAGTCTAAAATCTCTACATACCTTAATTTGAATAACTTTTTGCCGACGTAGGGAATTTTTAAGGCTAAGGCAACTGGGGGTAATAAATACCTACGTTGCCTAGCTCGATTATGACACCGTTGTCTACTCACTATCTTGCCATTGCAAGAGTGCGACGTTTAGTCACCATTTGATAACCTTCAATCACGTCACCTTCTTCCCAATTACTAAATCTATCAACGCCGATACCACATTCATAACCGGAGTTGACTTCACGCACGTCTTCTTTCATCCGCTTAAGGGAATCAAGGGCACCTTCAAATACTATGTTGTTACCGCGACGTACTCTTACTTTACAGTTACGAAGCAGCTTGCCAGATTGAATGTAGCAACCGGCAACAGCGCCGCCGCCTACTTTGAAGACTGCGCGTACTTCTGCTTGTCCTAAATGTTCTTCGACTAATTCTGGCTCCAGTAAACCTTCCAATGCGTCTTGGATGTCTTCTAAGAGTTTGTAGATGATGTTGTATTCTCGTACATCTACACCAGCTTCGTCTGCTGCTTGTCTTGCACCACTAGCAAATGTGGTATTGAAGCCGATAATTACGGCACCACTGGCTGCTGCGAGATCAATATCTGTCTGGGTAATTTCTCCTGGAGCAGATAGCAACATCCGAATGTGTATTTCGTTTTGCGGAATTTGTTTGAGCGAACCCAAAATTGCTTCCACCGAACCCTGCACGTCTGCTTTCAAAATTAAGTTGAGTTCTTTCAACTCGCCTTCTTGTGCTTGTGCCGAAATCGAAGTCAAAGTTACGCGCCCTCCCTGCATCAAGCGGGATTGACGTATTACTTCGGCTCGTTCGCCTGCAAGTAACCGTGCTTCTTTCTCGTTGGTGAAGACTTCAAAATCATCTCCGGCTCCGGGTACGTCATTTAAACCCAATACTTCTACAGCAAAGGAAGGGCTGGCAATTTCTACTCGTTCGCCTCTGTCATCAACCATTGCTCGGACTTTTCCGAACACGGAACCGGCTACGAGGATATCTCCTACGTGTAAGGTACCGTTTTGAATCAACAAGGTTGCAACTGCGCCTTTTGCTTTATCCAAATGAGCTTCGATGACGGTTCCTTTGGCAGAACGCTCTGGGTTGGCTTGAAGATCTTCAACTTCGGAAACCAGCACAATCATCTCTAACAGCGTATCTAGGTTTTCCCCATTAATGGCGCTGACGGGAACCATAATTGTTTCGCCACCCCATTCTTCTGCTGTCAAACCATATTGAATTAGCTCTTGCTTAACTCTATCTGGTTGTGCGGCTTCTTTGTCAATTTTATTGATTGCGACAATAATCGGCACTTCGGCAGCTTGAGCGTGCTTAATTGCTTCAATTGTCTGAGGACGAACACCGTCATCTGCTGCCACTACCAATATGGCTATGTCAGTTACTCTTGCTCCTCTAGCCCGCATTGCCGTGAATGCTTCGTGACCGGGAGTATCTAAAAAGACAATTTGCTGCTCTTTACCTTCATGTTCTATATCTACGTGGTAAGCGCCGATGTGCTGGGTAATACCTCCTGCTTCTCCGGAAGCAACCTTACTTTTACGAATCGAGTCGAGTAGGGTTGTTTTACCGTGGTCTACGTGACCCATAATCGTTACTACAGGCGGACGATGGAGCAGATGATCCATATCCTCTAAGTCGAGCATTTCCGTAACTTTACGGGCTTCCGCTTCCGGCTCAGGAGTATCAACTAATACTTCTAATTCTTCAGCCACCATCATGACTGTGGAAGTATCAAGACTCTGGGTAATACTAACTGCAATACCCTTCATGAACAAGATTTTAACAATTTCCGTATCTGGCATTGCCAAAGCGTCTGCCAGTTCTTGTACGGTCATTGGTCCGCTAACGGTTATGAATTCAGGACGCTGAAGTTTCGGCTCTGCTTCTGCATTATTGTTGCCGCCGCCACCACCGCGCCGACGATTTTGGTCGCGAGAACCGGATTTCTTGATTTTGCTAGGTGCCGCAGGTGTTGGTGCTGCTGTTGGCTTGGAACTTTTTGGCTTAGGAGGACGAACTATAGCATTGCTAACTGCTGAAGCGATATTATCGGCCTCAGATTCTTCGTCAAGTAGGTCTACCTCAAAATCGTCTTCAGCGGCCATTGGCTTCAGACGTTTATTCTTCGGAGCCTTAGCAGCTTTAGCAGCTTCTTTCGCTTCGTCAATAGCCTCCTCTTGCTTAGAGCGCTTTTTCTGACCTCTAGGTAAACGAGGTGGAGTTGGACGCTTGAGTTCAACTACTTCATCAACAACATCATCATCCCGATCTTCATCAACATCAGTTGAGTCAGAAATTGCTGCTGCCGGTTTTGCCGGTCTTGCTGGTGGTCTGAGTGGAGCCGATACGCTCGGAGGTGCTGACGAGTCTTGACGTGCTTGCTTCCTCGGCCGTCCAACATCTGAAGGGCCTCCGCCAGGTATAACTTTTTTGACCTTTTGCGGTTTTTCTGTTTTCGATACTGGTGCAGCCGTTGTCGGACGCGGCGTTTTTACTGGCGCGTCTGCCGATACGTTTGATTGTTCGGCTTTATCCGCAGTCGGTTTATTTCGTTGCGGTTTTGATTGATTGCGATCGCGCTTGAGAACTGGTTTTTCGGCAACGCGATTATCTAAACCGGAATTTGCCTTTGCTGGCGCAGCCGGTCTAGTTGGCGGCCCGGTTAGTTCGGGTGCGTTTGGTCTTTCCGGCTTGGATTTGGGTGAAACTAGTTTTTCTTGTTTGCTCAAAGCTGTTTTATTTGATTCTGAAGAGGGGGTGGATGCTGAATTATCCGTATTGGCAACGGATACAGGGTTATTTGGGGAGACGGGTGCAGTTGATGCCACTGGTTCTATCGGCGAGACTGAAGAATTATTTGATTGGTTAAGCACACCCGAGGCAGATGCACTATGTTGTTTTAAATCATTTTGCGGTGGCTTGGAAGCAGAGTTAGCGCTATTGGAATTTTTCGGTGGCTTTGGTTTGCTACGAATTTCCAATATTTGTGGTTTGCTAGGTGCAGAAGCACCATTGCCAGAACCCTTATTATTTGTACCATGTTTGGACAACCCCATAGCTGTCACTTTTTCTGCTTGCGAGCGAATACGTTCCGCATCTGATTCTGTAATCGTGCTGCTATGACTTTTTACCGCGATATTGAGCTGATCGCAAATTGCTAATAGCTCTTTATTTTCCAAATTCAATTCCTTTGATAATTCGTAAATTCTGACTTTGCCGTTGTTCATCCACTCTTCCCCTATAATTTACAGTTTTAACGGATGGTTGCCAGCTTTTGCGACATCTCCATCCTTTGTTCACTGTGTAATGGTTGCCATTTTCAATTTGAAAAGGTTCCTCCGCTCGAAAGGAAAGAGAGATGTTACCGTTGGAAAGCTGGCATTTCCAAGCAGAACGCCATATTGGTTAACGCTCAAATGCGTAGAAATTGGCGTTCTTTTGTGCCAATATTTAGTTTTTTGTTTTGAGTAAAGTGTTTCTGTTGGGTTTAACACATGAAAGCCTACAATGACTAAGTTTTGCAAGTGCCCTCCTAGCTAAAAGAGCCATGTGTCAATACTCATTTATAATGCTAGGCACTAACGACCTTTACGCTCAAGATGATGTTACAACCATGTTTAGCCGGTATGATTCGGTGAATGTAATTGCTTGTTTGCCGAGTGTACCCCCTATCTAAAGAACGAGTTAGGAAAAAGCTATTCAAAGGTATTAAGGGAAGATAATCGTTGCCACAATGTCGTATACAGTGTTTCTGGCACTGATGCACGTAATGCCCGTCCTAGCTTATTTTTTTTTTGAGCAGCGCTAAGGCAACTCGCGCATCTACAAATATAAGCTGAACGCCCCATACCCCGATCTAATTGTACCTTTCCTTCAGGAAAGACGCGGACAATCCGCCAAAACTCATGTTTTAAACTGACTTTTCTACAACTGATGCAACGCCTCCAATTTGGTTCCATTTTAACTAACTTTTAATTAACTTTCTGACGTTTCAACTCAGGACGATAGTAAATTAATACTAATAAATTGTTTGGTTCTCGGACTCAAATTCTTCCTGAATTTCTTCATATGAAGTTTTAGGTAATTCTGAATTCACTTGTTGATTCTGAGCATCTAAGTCGGATTGCAATCTCTGGGCTTCAAGTTCTTCTAATTTTTCAAGTTCTTGTAATTCTTCAAGTTCTTCTAATTTGTCCAGTTCTGCTGCGTGCTGCGCTCTTGCTGCGGCAAATTTTGTATCTTCTGCTTCAAAATCGTACTTGGCTTTGTCTTTAATGTCTATTTTCCAGCCTGTCAGCCTAGCAGCTAAACGAACATTTTGTCCTTCTTTACCGATGGCTAAACTTAATTGATCTTCAGCTACAAGTACGTGAGTTTGTCTCGTTTCTGGGTCCATCAGACGAACATCATCTACTCGGGCTGGACTCAAAGCATTAGCAATGTAGGTTGCTGGATCTGGGGACCAACGAATCACGTCAATTTTTTCACCGCGCAATTCGTTTACTACTACTTGAATTCTAGAACCTCGCGCTCCAATACAAGCA
Source organism: uncultured Rivularia sp. (assembly GCA_964395005.1). Taxonomy (GTDB): domain Bacteria; phylum Cyanobacteriota; class Cyanobacteriia; order Cyanobacteriales; family Nostocaceae; genus Rivularia. Next base: position 4,526 of record CAYMZW010000060.1, on the reverse strand, counting down.
CCAACTGGATCTACATCTCTGTCTAAGGTATCTACGGCTATTTTTGTTCTTGGGCCAACGTAAGAAGATGGAGGATTGGCTTCGCGAGCAACGGCAACAATTCGGACAACTTCATCTTCGATTTCTGGTACTTCATTGGCAAACAAGTACACAACTAAACCAGCATCAGCCCGAGAAACTAGCAATTGCGGCCCTCGCTGTTGACCCCGCGAAACTTTTTTCAAATATACTCGGAAAGTTGCACCAATACGGTAATTATCATTAGGTAGCTGTTCGCGCTTGGGTAATTCCGCTTCTACTTCCGGCTGACCAAAACCGCTGTTCACGGCCATAATTACCGATTGTCTTTCAAACCGCAGTACTCTTGCCATGAGTACTGTTGCTTCTAAATCTTGGAACTCTTCCTGAATTAATTGTCGTTGCTGATCGCGTAGTTTCTGCGATAGCACTTGTTTGGTTTGCATCGCTGCCATGCGACCAAATTCTTTTTTATCGGGGGTTACATCTACAACTACTTCTTGTCCTATCAATTGCGCCGCATCATCACCAAGTTCGTCTACGATTTCTTTAACGTCCTCAAGAGCAATTTGATGATCGGAATTTGTCACTTCTTCAACTATAGTTTTAGTTGAAACGACTCGAAATCCTTCGTCATCAATATCAAGTTCTACTTCAAAATTTTCAAAGTAATCTTCATCAAATTGTTTGCGGTCTAAATTTTGAGCGCGACGATAACGTTCGTAACCTTTAAGTAGTGCTTCTCTAATTGCCGATTGCACTGAAAGACGCGGTAAATTTCGCTCTCGACTTATACTTTCGATTAGTTCTTTTAATCCAAGTAATTTAAGCATTGACATAAGCTTTCTCCTAAAAAAAACGCAACAGATAACATCCTATTTAAAGACGAGAAATAAGCGGTGTGCGAAACCACACGGCTTATTGCTAGAAAGTAACGGTAAGTTAACCATTAATACGAAGGCTTTCTTAGCAAAAAACCGCTCTTCTTCACTCCTGCTAAAAAGCAGTCCTAATTAAAATAAGTCTCCCTATTTAATCGCGTTCTTCGTCTAATAGCACGCTCGTGATGTTTGAACGGGGAATTTCGATTACACGACCTTTTTTATTTAAGTAAACGCTTTTTTCATCCCGGCGAACCAGTTTACCATTCAACTCAGACTGTCCTTGATGGGGTGAAGAAGTGCAAACCTTTATCGGGAACCCTTTAAATGAAATGAATTCCCGGTCAGTCTGCAATTGTTGAGAAATACCGGGACTAGACACTTCCAATACGTAGGCATCGGTGATAATTGACGCTGCATCCAAACTTGCTTCTAAATTACGGCTCATACGCTCGCAATCATTCAAACTAGTATCCTGTTTAGGATTACGGATGTCTACTCGTAATATTGGTGGGCTTTGATTAGTATGAAAAACCACTTTCACGACCTCTAGTTCAAGGTCTTCTGCTACTGGTGTCGCTAAGTCAAGGATTTGGGGAACTAAAGGATGAGTCATGTGGTAATTCCAACAAAAAAAGTGGGCTATAACCCACTCCCTGCGATAAGTATATCTTTCAAGAAGTCTTGCAACGAACCGTAAGAAAGTTCGTCCTTAATCTGAGTTTAGCGCATTTTTTCAAAATGCTTGCAGCAAAAAATGTACAATTACTTATAATTTAAGCTAATTTCAAGTTCAATAAATTTTCTGTGAAATACAGGGAATGAGGAATAGGGAACAAGGAACGACCGGCAATTATCAATCCACTACTCTTCACTGCTCGCTCAAAACGTTTTATTCAGGAAGATTTTTTGATTGCATTTGTATCTGCTAACAAGGGAACGGAGGCTCTTGAATGTAAATTTCTAGTTTGTTGGAGGATTTGCTCTATGTCTTCCTCGGAAAGCTGTTGAACGTAATTGATTTTAATTTCTTCTAAGAAGTCGATTAACAAGCTTTGTATTTCTTTAAGAACTTGCTTTTTTTGAATTTCCGCACTCAAGTTTTTAGAGAAGCTGTTGATTAATTCCCTTGAAAGTTTAGCAGAAACTGGGTCTTCTGTTGCCGATACTACAGCATGGTAGAGATTTGTGGCAATTTGAGTCGCCAATTGTTCGCTTAACTGGCTTTGCATTTGTCCAAGTCCGGGTAGATTGCCGAAATTACGATAGATAGGAGACACTTTAAATGCGCTATCTATATTGTGTTGCAGTATGGCAATTATTTGCGGTTGGATTTGTGGTAGCACTTCACGAATAATTGTTTGTACAAAAATGGAACCCAAGGCTTCTATTTCATCAATGTTATTGATATCTACATAAGGACGTAATGTTTGACTTTGTTGCAGCCAAAGAGTTAATTCTCCTCGTTTAATTGAATTTTGAGTTTGATTTATAACCCGTATAACTACAATTTGTGTTATCTCTTCAGCAAAATTAGCTACAATTCCTTTTTGGGTTTGCTGTCTTATACCTTGTAAATTTAATAACTCCGCATTATCTAAACGAACTAATATAGGTATGACTCGCAACCAACGCCAAAAGGGTAATATTAAAAATAAATCGTACCAACGCCACAAAATACAATCTAACCAGCTAAATCCAACTTGACGGCGTTTTATATAAAAACTACGCGCTAATAATTCAAGTGCAAATAAAATTACAAATGGTAAGTCAATTATCCAAAATTTATCTATAAATTCCCCATTCTCACCAATACTTCGATAATAGTTAGTTTTAATTAAGGGTTTAATTTTTCGATTGAAAAAGTTTAATTCTTTATCCAAGCCTTGTTTTAATAAATAATCAGTACTCCAGAAAGTAGAAAAAGCACGTTTTGAAGAATCATTATCAAGGCGATCGCGCATCCGATTTTTGATTTTTTCTAAGGTACCGCTTTTAGAAGCTCCGGCAAATGGATTATCCTCTATCATTTCTACGCTTAGATTACGTAGTTCTTCCAACTTTGCTGCCGATCTAACCGATTCAATTCCTGTAGCGCTTATTTGCTGCTCAAATTCTTCAACAGTTCTTAAATACTTTTCAGTTTCTCGATGAGGTTCAATTCCTTTAATAGGGTCATATATTTCTTGAATTTGAGGCAAATTACGTAAATAAAAATCACGCCATTCAACATAAGTCAAATTAAATAATACTAATCCTAAATTTGCCGTAGCCGTAAGTGCCATTAATTTTTCAAACCAAAGATTTCGCTTTTTCGTAAGTTTTGTATTTTTCATGTTTATTCAGTATTACTACATGTATTCGATGGGTTTTAACGTATTATATTTAATGCTACTTGAGGTATAAAAATGTTTATCATAAGGTTAAATAAATTATTTTAGGTGTAATTTGTATCACTTTAAAAATTTACTTAATCCTAAATTATTTAACTATTTATACAAGTTTTTCAAGATACATCTATAGGAAGATGACAAAACAATTTATTGTTCTTTATTTAAAAAAATTACAGAAAGTTTTGATTAATGAAAAAATGATTAATAATTTAAAAAAAAATTGATAAAAATAGCTTAAATAAACTTAAAATGCAGCTGTACGGCTTAAAAATACGCCGGTTTTAATGACTCGGAGTTTTAATCATGTGGTGTGAGTTTAGTAATAAGAAAATTTTTGTAGCGGCTGCTTGCCTTATTGTAAGCGGTACCGCAGTTTCAAGTACGGTTTTTGCCGCTCGTCAGCGCAATTATACTCCACGAGAATTTCGTTCCGTTTTGTACGGATTGGGGTATAACGTCACAGTCTCCGAAGAGCCTTTGACAGACGCTCAAACCCGAAAAGCAATTAGCGAATTTCAGCAGGGATACAAAATCGGAGTTGATGGTATAGCAGGGCCAAATACTCAAAATCTAGCTGCCGAAATTGTCAGAAATCTCAAATACAACTTGAATTTAGTCGCCAATCCCGATCCTAAGTTAACTATCAATCAGTTTTACGGGCCAAGAACGCAAGAAATAGTTAGAAATTATCAGGAACAGTTAGGAGTCGAACAAAGTGGAATCGCCGATTTAGCTTTACGGCAACAACTTAATCAACAAGCGACGGATAACCCCGAGCAACCAACACCATCACCAACACCTACACCAACACCATCACCAACCGCAACCCCAGAAGTTACCCCAACACCTGTAATACCAGAACCAACCCCAACACCTGTGTTGCCAGAACCAACTCCAACAGCAACACCAGAAGTTACCCCAACTCCTGTAATACCAGAACCAACCGCAACGCCAACAGCGACACCAGAAGTAACACCAATTCCAGAAGTAACGCCAATACCAGAACCGACTCCATCGCCTACAGCGACACCAGAAGTTACTCCAACACCTGTAATACCAGAACCAACCCCAACACCTACCGAATCATCTGAAGATGAAGAAGAGGTCACACCAATTCCTACTCCTACAGAAACACCGTAAGGTTAAAGGTTAAAGGTCAAAGGTCAAAGGGAAATGATTGTGAGGAGTTAGGAGTTAGGAGTTAGGAGTTAGGAGTTAGGAGTTAGGAGTTAGG
>CAYMZW010000059.1:0-21939 GCA_964395005.1 uncultured Rivularia sp. | reverse complement strand
CTTGTTAGCCAAAGAATGTGTTGAACCAACTCAAGCAGATAATTTTTCAGCGACTAGCAAAAATGTAGATCGGGCAGTTAAGTTATTGTACGGTATTCCAAAATTACCTGGCTCGACATATCCAGCAGCTCAAAAAGAACTGACGAAGTTTTCTGAATGCGTCAAAGATGTTAATGCTAAGAGTAGTTTCCTAAATGCTGGAAACTTGAGTAAGAAAGCTTTTTCTGTAGATAATCAAACCGTTCTTCCTTTAAAAGAATGGCAAAAAATTCGTTTGAACTTAGAAACAGCAATTGTTGAGGTTCAAAGTATTCCAACTGATGTTGATGTATCAAAACAAGCTCAATCCGAACTCACTAAATATCAGAATCAGCTAAAACTCATCAATCAAAAAACCCAAAACGAACAAATTGCTGTCAATGCTTTGAATCGAGCTAATAACTTAAAGTTACAGGCAGAAAATATGATTCGCTATAACTTTAATTTAAAGTCTTTATCACAAGCGGAATTGAAAGTAAGAAATGCGATTCAGTTGCTCGACGATCTTCCAGAGAAAACAACCATATCTGAAACCAAAAAAGATTATTTGGAAACTTATCAAATTGTACTGAATAACATTCAATATAAAATGGCTGCTATTCGGTTAAATCTTTTAGTGAATAGTTTCAAAAAGTTTGCTAGACAGGTTCATAATTCTATGGGATACATTGAATATTCAGAAAGGCTTGAAAACTTGAAGCTTAATTTCGATAATACTTTCAAACAACCCTTTGTTATCGAAAATGAAACCACAAAATCATTAGACAAGGCACTATCATACTACGATGATGCTTTGGTGATTAAACGGCATTGTTATGAAGGAAACTGTAAACACTCGACAGAGGTCTTAATATTCAGATATAGATGGAGGGTATTGTGGCTACCAGCTTCTTTCAAATTGAATGGTGTACCAATTACAGAAAAATACGTTTTACGCGCAACCCCTAACATTTTGAAGAGGAAATATGTCAAAGTAAATGACGCTTTGCAAGGGATTTTTCATCAAGCTGAAGAGGAAATTAATCAAATTAAATAATTGTGACAATGTATTTTTCGTTAACGGTAGTGCAACGCAACCCATCCTGATTTTAATGCGTTATACTACCGATTTTTGCATTCTAATTTGACAATTGTTTTCAAACATTAAGTCTAAATTTGAAACTAAAAAAGCAAGCGTTATTCTACGAAGAATTAACGCTTGCTTTCCCTTGGATAATCATCAAACTCAGAATACATTGGTATATATTATCCAAGCATCGAATCACACACAGTAAGCTAGGTTTAATGATAGAGTTTACTGAGAGCGTGCCAAGTCCGACGACCTACTATTCCATCTGCTTCTAAAGCCATATCTGTTTGGAATGTGGTAACTGCGGCTTCGGTAACTGCACCAAAAATACCGTCTATATCGAAGCTATAGTAGCCGTGCAATGATAGGGTTCTTTGAGCCAGTCTCACATATTTACCAGTGCTACCGCGACTGAGAACAGGGATGGGTGGAACCGGAGGGGCACCACTATAAAGTGATTTCCAAGTCAATGTTCCGACAATACCATCTTCTTCAAGGTAAACCCGATGTTGGAATGCTTTAACAGCCCATTCAACATACTGGCTGAAGATACCATCGATAGAGTCGTAATAGTATTCCCAGTATCTCAAGAGTTTTTGCAGTTCTTCTACTGCATCTCCCGTATCCCCTTTTCTCAAAACAGGTTTTCTCAACCTCATTGATATTGATGTTGGTTCTGTCATTGAAAAGGTAGGAAGGTTTTCGACATTAATAAGGTTATTGTTTTCTTGTTCGTTTCTTTCTTGAAGTTGCATAATCTTATTTCCTCTTAATAGATATCAAAGGGTTTTGATAAATTAATATTTGGTTCATCTATGAATTAATTTGTATTTGACCAAAGAATTTAATTAACTCATATTAGAGAAAAGCTAAACCCTTTAAATAATCTTCTCTATACTTTTAAGTTAAACAATAATTGTGAGGAAGTTGTGAGCAAATCAATATTTTTTATTCTTCCTAAAAATTTTTGATGATCCTGATTTTAAACTTTTCCCAAAATTGGGATGCTCTCGCTTCCGGGCGCTAATCGCCTTGCTATATAGTGTTTTTATCAACTTCTCCCTGTAATTGATTTTCAACTTAATATTAATTTAATTTTTGCGACCAAATAATATTTAAGTTAATCAATTTATCTATATTTATAAAATATGGAATAAAAGCTTTTTTGTTCGGATAATACTATAGCTACTATTGCTTATTTAAAAAGAATACATCTAATAAACAGATAACTTAAGAACAGTAAAAATTAAATGTTTTATAAGATGATTATTTGAAATAATATTTGAATAAATGATTTTGAGAAATCAGAACATATAATGATTAAAAATACTCACGAATACTCAATTTTATTTATTATAGTCAGATTAGATACAGAGATATTTTATAACTAAAACGGTGCTGCCCAAACAATAGCTGTATTATAGCGTTTCCCAGTCTATTGAAGTACACACAAAACCTCACCCCCAACCCCTCTCCAAGATAGCGGAGAGGGGAGATAAAGCACAGCTTTATCGGGGGTGAGGTAATCGCTGTACCTCAGTTGCTTAGGAAACGTTTAAGGAAATAATAAATGTTACAATTAATATATGGATACCAATAGCGAAGCTAGAAGTAAATATAAAATCAATAGGCTTTACCTCTAAGAATTATTTAAGCAGTATTGCGAATCTTTAAGAGACGCAATCACTAGAGATAATCTCGGTTGGTGCTACCATAGTAACTAGTAATGTGTTGATTATTTCATTAAAATATCAGTCATTATCAAAATTAATTATGTATTGAGAACATAGTAATGGACTATGTAGAAAAGCAAAAGAAATATTCACGAAAAAAACTGCCTCAACAAACTGGTAATTTAAAAAAAGTTACAGATAAAATTGAAAATCAAAAAATAGAAGATTGGCATACTATCGAAGCTGATTCTATTATCGAATCCTTGAATAGTTCTAAAACTTTGGGATTATCCAGCGAATCAGCTTTGGAAAAACTTCTGCGATACGGACAAAACCTTTTACCTGAGTCTGCATCCCGTTCGGAGTTAAGTATTTTTATTGAGCAATTTAAGTCACCACCAGTAGCCTTACTAACTGCTGCTGCGGTGGTTTCAACCGCAATGGGTGGCTGGGTTGATGCTTTAGTAATTATGGGGGTTGTAGGTATTAATGCGGTTATTGGCTATTTTACAGAAAGCCAATCGGAAAAAATTATTCACTCACTAAAAAAAGGCGATCGCCCATCTACTTTAGTTCTTAGAAATGGTAGTATAACTCAGGTAAACACTGAAAATATTGTTCCCGGAGATATTTTAGTTCTTAAGCCCGGTAGCTATATTGCAGCGGATGCCAGGTTAATTGAAACAGAAAATCTCAGCGTCGATGAATCGGCTTTAACTGGTGAAAGTATACCAGTGACTAAAGCAACTCAATCCCTTTGCGGTGAAGATATTCCTCTTGCCGACCGGATAAATATGGTATACAAAGGCACTTTAGTCACTGGCGGACAAGGTATAGCTGTGGTGACTGCAACAGGTAAATTTACCGAACTAGGACAAATCCAACAATTGGTAGAAGAAGCTAGCGCTACAGATACTCCTCTAGCAAAACAACTCGATAAAGTTGGTAGTCAATTGGTTTTCCTTAGTAGCGGTATCTGCGTTGTTGTTTTTCTGATTGGACTACTGCGAGGCTACCCTTGGTTGACAATGCTAACGACATCTATATCCTTAGCTGTAGCAGCAGTTCCTGAAGGTTTACCGGCTGTAGCAACTACTACGCTGGCTTTAGGTATTCTAGATATGCGACGACATAACGTCCTTATCCGCAGCTTGAATGCAGTAGAAGCTTTGGGTTCGGTACAGAAGATTTGTTTGGATAAAACCGGCACAATTACGGAAAACAGTATGTCAGTAGTCGAAATACATACTGATAGCCGAGTAATTCAGGTAAATAACGGTAAGTTTGTGAATGGTGAAAAAACAATTAATCTCAGTAATTGCGACGAATTTCTGCAATTGATTCAAGTATCGGTTCTTTGTAATGAAAGCAATGTGGTGCAATCAGATGGTGAATATATTGTTAATGGTTCCGCCACTGAAAATGCTTTAATTTATATGGCAATTGATGCCGGAATTGATGTTATTCGTCTTAGAGAAGATTATCCACTTATAGAAATTAACCAGCGCTCGGAAAATCGTAATATTATGAGTACGCTTCACGGTACTTGTGATGACCGTATATTGATTGCAGTCAAGGGAACACCAACAGAAATTTTACACCTGTGCAACCGGCAGATGAAAGCAGGACAAGTAATTCCCCTTACAGGAGATGATAAATTAGCAATCGAAGTAGAAAATAAGCGAATGGCTGATAAAGCATTGCGCGTACTGGCAGCAGCTTATACCTATATCGACGACTCGAAAAACAGCGAATATACCGAACAAAATCTTATCTGGTTGGGTCTGATTGCCATGAAAGACCCTATTCGGAAAGGAGTCAAAGATTTAGTGGATCAATTTCATCAAGCTGGAATTGATACCGTTATGATTACGGGGGATCAAACTGCTACCGCTTTCGCAATTGCTAAAGAATTGGAACTAGCCAACCACAATCAACTGCAAATCCTCGATTCTACGGATATTAAAAACATTGAATCTGAAGAAAAAACAGCACTTTTTGATAAAGTAAATGTTTTTGCCAGAATTAGCCCTGCTAATAAGCTGCAAATTGTTCAAGCTTTGCAGTCAGCCGGACAAATTGTATCTATGACTGGCGATGGTATAAATGATGCTCCTGCTCTCAAAGCTGCGGATATAGGTGTGGCAATGGGAAATAGCGGTACTGATGCAGCCCGTGAAGTTGCCGATATCATTATTGCTGACGACAACTTGGAAACCATGATTATTGCTGTAAGTCGGGGACGAACTATTTACAACAACATTAGAAAATCGCTGCATTTTCTACTTTCTACCAACCTCAGCGAGATTATGGTGATGCTAGCAGCGACGACTTTTGCTTTAGGACAACCTTTGAATGCGATACAACTGCTATGGTTGAATTTAGTTACAGATATCTTTCCCGGTTTGGCACTTGCATTGGAACCAAGCGAACCAGATGTTTTAAGTAAACCACCCCGCAATCCCGAAGAACCAATTATCAAAACATCAGACTTTAGTAATTTTATGTTTGAGTCTGGAAGTATAACCTTAAGTAGTTTGGCAGCTTATGGATACGGTATCAGTAAATATGGGATTAGTTTGCAAGCAAGTACCATTGCTTTCATGAGCTTGACGCTCGGACAACTGCTTCATGCTCTGAGTTGCCGCTCTGATAAATACACCATATTTGATATTGGTAAACTGCCGCAAAATCAATATTTGAATATTGCTCTTATTGGTTCCATTGGATTACAACTACTGTCACTTGGGGTTCCCCAACTGCGAACTCTATTAAGTCTTACGACCATTACTATTGCGGATAGTATTTTAATCGGTAGTAGTGCAATTTTACCATTGATATTTAATGAAACTAGAAAAAAATTAATCGCTGGTAAAAATGTTTGAAATTTTAAATAAGTATTCCCAAAAAAACGGAGTTGGATTTTTAGTTAATTATCTCAGAGAGCAAATTAATTAATAGATATTAGATTATTGTGATAAATGCAAAATAATTTACCAGCATTTTACAGACACAGCAGAAAAATATCAGATGTAACGACTATACATTAATAATTTTCTTGTGAAAAAAGAAATATTTATTCTGTGTAATTATAACCACTGTCACCACAGCTAAAATAAGAGTAAATATACACTTACTTATCTGGTTGGCTTCAAATAGCTCCGACGAATAGTTTGCGAGTATGTGAAACAAAATAATTAGAGAAATACTTCGCCTATTCTTGTAATACAAGTAATTCATGATAATAGCCAAGAGAATTATCCCGACAAAAAAGTTCACTGCGAATAGGGGATGATTTGCCCACAAAGAACTTTGGTATGAATTTTTAATAAAAAAAGCTGGTAAATGCCAAACACTCCATAAAACACCAAAAATCATACTCGTTTTAAACAGGTTGAATTTACTGGCTAAACTATCAACACCATAGCCTCTCCATCCCAGTTCCTCAAGAATTGGCACTAGAACTAATACAATCATACTTAAAATTACTTCGCCATCAAAGATTTTAAAATTTTCGGCAAATCGCAATTGTTCTAATGGCTGACCAAATACTATTGATATCAGGATTGAAACCACCATAGCTATAGGTAAAACAAATAACGTAAATGGGATGTATTTTTGATTTATTAATCTTAGGTCGTAGATTCTTTTGATAAAATTAGCTCTAAAATATTTATTACAAAAAACAAACATCATAACTAAAGCGGCAATGCATGGCCCCATATAAGTTAATAGTAAAAATATGATATTCTTCTCTTCACCTTGATGACTTTGTACTGCCAGAATAAATCCATTTACCCACGTAATTGTAAATGCTAGTATAAAATAAAGTAGGGGTCTGTATTGATGTGTTTTCTTCATCTTCTACCTATCTTTTTTCTATTATTATTGAATAATATAATTAAACAAACAAGATGTTTGAGCAATTTTTATAATCCGCTTCGGAAGCAAATCTAATAGCAAAAAAGCTCCATGCTCATAGGTATCACAACAATATACTTGCTTCGAGACTTGTTGCAAGTCCGCTCCAAAATTTGGAATTGTAGTAAAATTTACCAATGCCATGATGATATTTTTATTAAGATAGGCTTAATGAGCGATAGATAATAATAATATTTTTTATTAAGACATGCTTGATGAGCGATAATTAATGATAATATTTTTTGATAAGCACGCACTGTTTTCGCAAGACGGGTTTAACTAATGTGGCACTTTAATTATCTGCATCCAGAATAAATCTCTACATTATAGGGTTCGAGCAAAGAGCAAACAATGTCAGCGGACAAGCAGCATTGAGAGCTAAGCCAATCCAAACAAACTGATTGAGAAAGAGGAAAGCTATATATGAAACAGACAAATGGTAATGATAGAGAAAATCATCGTCAATATAGAGAAGGCAATAATCCTCTGATTGAAACTGAAAATCATCACCAAAAACGTTCAATTATGCCACTTTCAAAGGCTCGGGTTGGAAGTCGGGTGTGGATTACGGGTTATGAAAGCAAGGATGGAATTAATCGATTAGTTGGGATGGGGTTAGCACCAGGAATGACTATCGAAGTTGTTCAGAATCTAGCTGGTAACTTGCTTGTTGCTGTAGGAGAAACTCGAATCGGTATTGATGGAGGTATGGCAAAGCGGATTTTAGTATCTGATAAACCTTTTGATTATCTAGTGGAACTCGAAGAGGTTAATGATATGGAAAGTAGTGCAACGACGTTAAAAGATTTGCAAGTAAATCAGCATGGAAAAGTAACTCGTTACGAAGCAAGTGATGATTCTACAAAGAAAGCTTACAAGAAAAAGCTGCTGGCAATGGGTTTAACTCCCGGTACGGAATTTACCGTTACTCGCGTAGCTCCTTTGGGAGATCCAGTCGAAATCAAAGTACGAGGCTTTAAATTAAGTTTGCGTAAGGATGAAGCTGCTGCACTTGTGGTTGAAAAATTGAACTAATAATTAATAATTAATAATTAATAAAAGAAATGAAAAAACAGACAATCGCTTTAATTGGCAATCCCAACTGTGGAAAAACAACTCTATTTAATGATTTAACAGGAGCTAACCAGCGTACAGGGAATTGGCCAGGGGTTACAGTTGACCGCAAAGAAGGTAAATATAGCTATGACGGTGTGGAAATTACCGTTGTAGACTTGCCTGGGGTTTATTCCTTGGATGCGGAAGATGAAGGCACGGGATTAGATGAGTTAATAGCCCGAGATTATCTGTTGTCTGGGGAAGCGGATTTAATTATTAATATCGTCGATGCTTCTAATTTGGAGCGCAATCTTTATCTAACTACTCAGATTATGGAAATGCGCTTACCAATGGTAACAGCGCTGAACATGATTGATGTGGCAAGGGAGAGAGAATTAGATATTAATACCGATATTCTTTCTCAAAGATTGGGTTGTTTTGTGATTCCTATCAGTGCTTTTTTAGGAGAAGGAATCGATATACTTAGAACCAAAATTAATCAGTTAATTAATAATCCTGGTAATCTGCCCACGGTGGTGGCTTATCCAGCAGTGATTGAAGATACTCTGAGTCAAATTGAACCACTTGTAGAAGAAAAAGGACGCAACAAAAAGATTTCTACTAGGTGGTTTGCTTTAAAATTATTGGAATATGAAGATAGGGTTGCTCCCGAACTAAAAGGGAAAGAATTAGACCAAATTGTTATTGAGAATCGTCGTAAAATTCATCAATTATTACATGAGGATATCGATATTATTGTGGCGGATAGTCGTTATGGATTTATCCGTAGTTTGATGCAAGGTTCGGTAAGACAAACTAGAAATATTAGTACTACTAAATCCGACAAAATTGACCAATTTGTACTCAATCGCTGGATTGGGATTCCACTGTTTTTAGCGGTGATGTACTTCATGTTTTTCATTGCCATTAATATTGGTGGTGCATTTATCGATTTCTTTGATATTTCCGTTGGTACTGTCTTCGTCGATGCACCACAGGCTTGGTTGGAATCCCTTAATGCTCCCGGATGGTTTATTGGCTTCGTCACTTCTATCGGTGGTGGTATTCAAACTGTCGCAACTTTTATTCCCCAAATCGGTTTACTATTCGTTATTCTTTCAATTCTCGAAGACTCCGGTTACATGGCAAGGGCAGCTTTTGTCATGGATAAATTGATGCGTTTGGTGGGATTACCCGGTAAATCCTTTGTACCGATGTTGGTAGGTTTTGGTTGTAATGTGCCCGCGATTATGGCAACTCGCACCTTGGAAAATAGACGCGATCGCCTGATGACGATTATGATGAATCCGTTTATGTCTTGCGGTGCCAGATTGCCTGTATATGCTTTGTTTGCGGCGGCTTTCTTCCCCCGTAACGGACAAAACCTAGTTTTCGGTTTGTATTTAATCGGTATTGCTGCTGCTATCTTTACCGGATTGGTGATGAAAAACACCATCATGCAAGGGGAAGCATCTCCCTTTGTGATGGAATTACCGCCCTATCATATTCCCAAATTAAAAGGAATTGCCATTCGTGCTTGGGACAGACTCAGGGGATTTTTGCTGAGAGCCGGTAAAGTAATTGTACTGATGGTGATGGTATTGAGTTTGTTAAACTCTGTCGGTACGGATGGTTCTTTTGGCACCCAAGACAGCAAAGATTCGATTTTATCCGCTACCAGCCAAGCAGTAACTCCAGTATTTTCCCCGATGGGCGTTCGTCAGGAAAACTGGCCCGCTACCGTAGGGATTTTTACAGGAGTCTTTGCCAAAGAAGCAATGGTAGGCTCTCTTGATTCTCTTTACAATCAGCTAGCAGTAGCAGAATCAGGAAAACAAGAGAAAGAAGAAGCTTTTGATTTTTGGGGTGGTATTGCTTCAGCTTTTGCTACTATTCCCGCTAATTTAGCTGAATTAGGCAATCAAATATTAGACCCCATCGGTTTAAATATTGGGGATGTGCAGAGCCAAGCGTCAGTAGCAGAAGAACAAGAAGTAGCAATCGGTACTTTTGGACAAATGGCGAAAAGATTCGACGGTAATATCGGAGCATTTGCCTATTTATTATTTGTGCTGATGTACTTCCCCTGTGTAGCTGCGACGGGTGCAGTTTACCGCGAAACTAATTTAGGTTGGACGGTGTTGGTTGGATTGTGGACTACAGGTTTGGGTTATTGGGTAGCTACCATGTTCTATCAAATAGCAACTTTCCCACAGCATCCAGGCTTTTCTCTAGCTTGGATTATCGGTGGAGTAGTAGCTATGGCAGGAACCATTTTCTTACTTAAGCGCTCTCAGAGTAACCGTGGAATTCCCGTTGCTGGCGATAAAGCAGAGCAGAAAGCTAGAACGACAACTCGCGTTTAAGGTGATGGGGAGACAAGGAGATGGGGAGAGAGGTTGAAACTAAGTGGGTGTGCAAAATTATTTGTGTCATTGCGTTAGCGTTCACCGAAGGTGCGGTTAAGCGTGTCCGATAGGACATACGACAGCGTTAGCGGAGCGTGTCCGACAGGACATAGCAATCGCAACACCTTGAGATTGCTTCGTTTCACTATCTCCCTCCGGGAGACGCTTCGCGAACGTTCCACTCGCAATGACAAATGTACAATTAAATTTGCTTAAGTACTTAGTAATGTTTTCTCCCATTGCAAGCGCTGTGATTTCGTCTTCTACCTCTTCTCCCCGCTCCCTGCTCCCTGCTCCCTGGATTCATAGGAGTAATACTTCCCGAGCGTTCGGCACAACGTTGAAATGCAGGTAAATGATTTTCTTGGGATGCTCGCTGTAAGTTGAGAAAAACGCGCTGGACATCAGGATATTCTGGGGTGATAGCTAGCAATTTTTGATACATTTCTCTATTCTCAATTTCTCCGCTAACCCCAGTTTGACAAGCTTCTAAAACTGAAGCGGGTGCTTTGACAATATCAGCCCAATTATCTACAGGAATGGGAATTTCATACTTACGAAATAATGAGAGCAGTGCTTGAATGTGTCGTTCTTCAGACTCAACAATATTCGTAAATGGTCTGATTGCGCCAAATTTACTAATTACCGCAGTATAAGTCGCACGGGCTTTGTATTCATCATTCAGGGCTTCAATTAGGGCTTTTTCTAAATTATCTCTCATTGAAAATGCCTCATGAAGTAATTTCTGTTTTTTAGTTTTTAATATCAAGTTCGTTGATATTGTAATTATATCTTAGCTAAATAATTCTAAAGCGTAAAAAGCGTAAGGAAAATATATAATAATGATTTTAAAAGAACTACAAAACTTCATATTTAATCGTCGTCGGGTTTGCTTAGCAGAAATGGAGTTACATTTTCATATTGATGGAGATGCACTCAGACAGATGCTGTGGAAGTTAATTAAAAAAGGTAGGGTACATAAAGTACCAACTCCCGAGAAATGTCATGGTTGTACTTCCTGCGACCCCGATACTCTTGAATTTTATGAATGGGTAGATAATTCCTAGTGGTGTTTTTCATAAATTCTGAAGGGTCGGGTTTTTTCGGTAATTGCTGGGAGACGTTATATATAACGTCTCTACATTACGTTGGTAGAAGAACAAAACTATCAAAACTAATGGGATACTAGTACCGCTCCCGAAAAAAAGGCAGCGATTATTCGCGATTTAAAGCTGGCTAGTAAAACTGTTGCTTTTGTGGGTGATGGTTTAAATGATTCTGTAGCCTTGGCTTATGCAGATGTCTCGGTATCTTTTGCTAATGGTTCGGATATTGCCAGAGAGATAGCTGATGTGGTGTTAATGAATAACAATTTAGCTAGCTTAATGGAAGCTCTGAATATTGCTCAAGACACCAAGAAGTTAATCGATCAAAATACGCTGCTGGTGGTTGCTCCCAATCTAGTTGCTTTAGGCTTGGCTTCTACAGTTGGATTAAATCCCCTCGTCGCTACAGTAGTTCACAATGGTTCTGCAATTGCCGCTGGACTTAACAGTCTTCGTCCTCTAATACAACATCAGATGGAGGAAAACAATTAATGTTAATTCCAGTAATCATAGATAAAAATCGATATAGCGGTTTTCACTTGGGTGCAATACAAATCAACCTCACCCTCGTTCCCTCTCCTGGCGGAAGGAGAGGGATGTCCGGAGGACAGGGTGAGGTTTTAAATGTATTCTACTCAACCGAAAATTGCTATAGATAAAACTTAATTAATTTCAGGAGATGTCTAATATGTCAATGTCACAAATGCAAAATAATGCTTCGCAAATGCAACTAGCAAACAATTCTGTTTTCAACCAAATTAAAAATGCTTACAGAAATAACCCCGTTCAAACTCTTGCCATTGGTGTAGGAGTGGCAGTTTTAGCTCCTACGGTAATTCAAAGTGTTAAACCTCTTGCTAAAGTAGCAATTAAAAGTGGTGTTAATTTATTTGAAAAAACCAAAGGAGCAATTGCCGAAACAGGAGAAGTGATTGGTGATATTGTAGCCGAAGCTAAAGCCGAAGCAGCAATCGAACAAGCTAAGAAAGTAAGTTTGGCTGGGGGTTTAATGGCTACATCTAATACTGTTCAAGATACTCAAGATAACTAATTATTTCAATGTTTTGAATTATTTTTAACGGCATTATTTTGACTAGCGATTGCAGCTTGTTGCCATATTTTAGTTAATTCTGTGGCTGAAGCGTTAGCGTTAGTTGGTAATGCCGTAGTTTTTTGATTGAGGGATAAACTATTCTTAATTGCTGACTTAAGAAAAGGTCTGCCTAATTTTGTCACCACAGGAACAAGCACAGAACTTACTGCTATTGCGCTTAATCCTGCTAAGACAAGAGGATGACTATCATTATGACCATCTTCAGCAATTTCTCTGAGATGAAACGAAAGTACCGATTTATCCCAATGAATTAATGACATAATTTTTCCTTTAAGAGCGATTAATATTAATTATTTAACAACCAATACCGAACAGCAAGCGTGGTGAATAACATAATTGCTGACACTACCGAGCAAAACTTCTGTAATCCCACTATGTCCTCTAGAACCTAATATAATTAAATCAGCACCCCAAGATAGAGCAAATTCGCAGATTTTCTTCCCTGGTTCTCCAAGTTCATAGGTATATGATGCGGGAATTTTCTGCATTCGTGCTTGCTGAGTGTAATATTCCGACCATTCACTGACTTTTTGAATTTCTTGGTTTAATTCTTGTTGATACTTTTTGTGTAAATTTCCATAAATATTAATATCGCCAAAAGTACCAATACCCCCAATAGACGATACATCTCCAACCATCATATTGCTATTGATACAATGCAATAATTTGATTTCGTTATCTTTTTCTTTGACTAAATCTAACGCTGTTTGAAAGACTTTCCCTGTTTGTTCAGATTTATCTAGTGCAACCAAAATTTTACGATAAATCATAATTTTCCCTCATAGTAGAAAAGTAATCAGACAAAAATGTTTACATATTCGATTGTGGACATTAGTTTTGTCTGTTACTTAATAATTCAATACTTTTACTTTATAGATATAAGTTGAAGAAAATGTGAGGATACTCCGATTAAAGCAATTTATAGTAATTAAGTAAGTGGATCAAATTAAATATAAAACCTCACCCTACCTCCGGCTTCCCTCTCCTTACTAAGGAGAGGGATTGAGGAGCCACTGCGTTGCGGAGGCTCCCTCCGTTGTAGCAAGTGGCGTGGTGAGGTTTTATCTTATGTTTAATTACGCCTACCTACTTATGTATGAGGTTACGTCAAATCATTGTTCGAGGCTACTGAAACAAAACTGTATGCACAGTTTAAATTCAGGGCATCTTTATAAATAAATGATATCGTAACTAGTTGTAATCACTATTAGCACTCATCTATCAATCTCATATATTGGAGATAAAATATCTTTATAAACAGATTACAGTATAAAGTATGCTTTCGAGCCTTCCTCACAACTTCCTCAAATTATTTCCGTATAACTCAAAGTGAAGCAAATAAAAAGCTTCAATCTCTTGCGTGCTATGGGTAATAGCTATGTTACATCCAGTATCTGAAGTTGCTACATCCGGTTACATCCACTCAGTTGAAACTTGCGGTACGGTGGATGGTCCCGGTATTCGTTTTATAATTTTTACTACAGGTTGTCCGTTGCGGTGCCTTTATTGCAGCAATCCCGACTGTCGCTATCTGGAACATGGAAAACAGGTAACAGTTGATGAATTGGTTGCTGAAATTAAAAAATATACTTCTTACATGAAAGCATCGGGTGGAGGTGTAACGATTAGCGGTGGTGAACCTTTATTTCAACCGGAATTTGTTAGAGAAATTTTTCGACGCTGTAAAGAATTAGGAATACATACGGCTTTGGATACATCGGGATTTTGTAATTTAGAAACCGCAAAATCTGTATTAGAATTTGTAGATTTAGTATTGCTTGATATTAAATCATTTGAACCAGCTACTTACACCAAAGTTACGGGAGTTGATATCAAACCAACGCTAATTCTTGCTAAATACTTGAGTGATATTAATAAACCAGCTTGGATTCGATTTGTATTGGTACCTGACTTAACAGATGATACGGACAATATAACAGGATTAGCCGATTTTATTTCTACCCTTAACAATATTCAAAGAGTTGAAGTATTACCGTTTCACAAAATGGGTGAATACAAATGGGAAGAATTGGGTTACGAGTACAAATTAAAAGAAACTCCAAGTCCCACCTCGGAACAGGTAGAAAAAGCATTAAATATCTTCCGCAGCAAAGGTATTTTCACTCTTTAACTAAAGCTTTGAGAAACTCTGCATTTCAATAAAGGAGTAAAATTATGCAAGTTACCAATATTCAAGAATTAGAGTTACTAGTAAAAAACGTCAAAGCAGCACAAGAAAAATACGCTACATATTCTCAGGAAAAAGTTGATTTTATTTTTAAACACGCAGCATTAGCAGCCAATATTCAAAGAATACCTTTAGCCAAATTGGCTGTTTCTGAAACAGGAATGGGTATTATAGAAGATAAAGTGATTAAAAACCACTTTGCATCGGAATATATTTACAACAAATATAAGCATGAAAAAACCTGCGGTCTGATCGAAGAAGATAGAAGTTTTGGTATTCAAAAAATAGCCGAGCCAGTAGGAATTATTGCTGGAATTGTTCCCGTAACTAACCCTACATCTACAACTATTTTTAAAGCATTGATAGCTCTCAAAACCCGCAATGGAATTATTCTTTCTCCCCATCCTAAAGCTAAAAAATGCACCATAGAAGCAGTAAAAATTATCTTAGAAGCAGCAGTTTCTGCTGGTGCGCCAGAAAATATTATCGGCTGGATTGACGAACCATCGGTAGAATTATCCCAAGGATTAATGCAGCATTCCGATATCAAATTAATTTTAGCAACTGGCGGACCGGGAATGGTACATGCTGCTTATTCTTCGGGACATCCATCATTAGGTGTAGGAGCGGGAAATACTCCTGCGGTAATTGACAAATCGGCTGATATTCAAACTGCTGTCAGTTCGATTTTGTTGAGTAAAACTTTTGATAATGGGATGATTTGTGCTTCGGAACAATCTGTAATTATTGTTGATGATATTTACGAGCAAGTTAAACAGGAATTTATGTGTCGGGGTGCATATTTTCTCAGCGATAAGGAAAAACAACAGTTAGGTAATTTAATTTTAAAAGAAGGAAGATTAAATCCAGCAATTGTCGGACAGTCGGTAGAAAAGATTGCTCAATTAGCAGGATTTCAACTCAAAAGTGAAGTTTCTGGATGTGGAAAAGATACTTACTGTCCGCTACCAAGTAGCTATAAAACTTTAATTGCTGAAGTAGAAGACATTGGTAAATCAGAACCTTTTGCTTATGAAAAGTTATCGCCAATTTTAGCAATGTATCGGGCAACAAATTTTCATGAAGCAGTTGCCAAAGCCGAAAACTTGATTGAATTTGGCGGTCCCGGACATACTGCCGTATTATACACAAATCCAGCTAATTACGATGGTATTACTTATTTCGAGAACGCAATTAAAACGGGAAGAGTTCTGATAAATACACCATCTTCTCAAGGTGCAATCGGCGATTTATATAATTTCAAATTAGATCCATCTTTAACTTTGGGTTGTGGAACTTGGGGTGGTAATACAATATCCGATAACGTCGCACCCCATCACCTACTAAATATTAAAACAGTATCCCAGCGTCGGGAAAATATGCTGTGGTTCCGAGTTCCCCCAAAAATTTATTTTAAATCTGGTTGTTTACCTGTAGCTTTAGGAGATTTAACTGGTAAAAAACGAGCATTTATTGTTACGGATAAACCATTGTTTGATTTAGGAATTGTCGATAGCGTCACCAAGGTTTTAGAAGAAATAGGCATCAAATACGATATATTCCATGAGGTTGAACCAGACCCCAATTTATCTAATGTTAAACAAGGTTTAGCATTATTAAACAATTATCAACCAGATGTAATTATAGCTATTGGTGGTGGTTCACCGATGGATGCAGCTAAAGTTATGTGGTTGATGTACGAACATCCCGAGGTGGAATTTGCTGGTTTAGCAATGCGATTTATGGATATTCGCAAGCGAGTTTATGAATTACCATCCTTGGGACAAAAAGCGATGTTGGTGGCTATCCCTACGACTTCCGGTACTGGTTCGGAAGTTACTCCATTTGCAGTTGTCACCGACGAAAAAGCAGGAGTTAAGTATCCTTTAGCAGATTATTCGCTAACACCA
The DNA here is from genome assembly GCA_964395005.1 of uncultured Rivularia sp. Taxonomy (GTDB): domain Bacteria; phylum Cyanobacteriota; class Cyanobacteriia; order Cyanobacteriales; family Nostocaceae; genus Rivularia. The sequence continues at coordinate 5,455 of CAYMZW010000059.1, read as the reverse complement.
AACATGGCAATTGTAGACCCGGAATTGGTCTTAAATATGCCAACAAAGTTGACCGCATACGGTGGAATTGATGCTTTAACTCATGCACTAGAATCTTATGTTTCGGTAATGGCAACTGAATTTACCGATGGGTTGGCATTACAAGCAATAGATTTATTATTTAAATACTTGCCCAGAGCCTATAAAAATGGCAAAAATGACCCCGAAGCGCGGGAAAAAGTTCATTATGCAGCAACAATTGCAGGAATGGCTTTTGCTAATGCATTCTTAGGAGTTTGTCATTCAATGGCTCATAAATTAGGAGCAACTTTTCACGTACCCCACGGCTTAGCAAATGCGCTGATGATTTCCCATGTAATTCGTTACAATGCTACCGATATTCCCTTCAAACAAGCTATTTTTCCACAGTACAAATATCCCCATGCCAAACAGCGTTATGGTGAAATTACAGATTTCTTAGGATTAGGTGGAAATACCCTTGATGAGAAAATTGAAAAATTAGTGGAAGCGGTAGAAAACCTCAAGCATGAAGTTGATATTCCTTTAACTATTAAAGAAACATTGGGAGATGATGAACAAGCTTTTTATAGTAGTTTAGAAACAATGGCAGAACAAGCATTTGATGACCAATGTACGGGAGCAAATCCCCGCTATCCATTAATTAACGATTTGAAAGAATTGTACGTTTTAGCTTATCGCGGTTGTCGTACTGATGCGGCTTTTTATCATGTAGATGAATCGGATAATTTGCAGTTGGAAGAAGTGAGGATGGGTAATGGGTAATTGGTAATGGGCAATTGGTAGTTGGTAATTGGTAATTGGTAATTGGTAATGGGTAATGGGTAATAGGTGATTGGTGATTAGTGATTAGTGATTATCAACTCTTAACTCCTAACTCCTAACTCCTAACTCCTAACTTATAACCCATAACTCCTAACTCCTAACTCCTAACTCCTAATTACTCCCTACTTCCTATTTTCAAAACAGGAGTGATTTATGCAACAAACAATTAAGATAGCCTCAGACCGTGCTTATGATATTCTTCGTTCCCAACATCACCCCCTAGATGCCATTTTTGCACCTAAAAACGTTGCGGTTATCGGTGCATCGACAAAGGAAGGTAGCGTAGGACGTACTTTATTGTGGAATCTCGTTAGCCATCCTTTTGGTGGAACGGTTTTTCCTGTGAATCCCAAACACAATAGCATTTTGGGTATCAAAGCCTACCCAAATATTTCCGTAGTTCCTGAAGCTATTGACTTAGCAATTATTGCTACTCCCGCTACAACTGTACCTAGTGTTATTGCTGAATGCGTAGATGCGGGAGTTAAAAGTGGAATTATCATTTCTGCTGGGTTTAGGGAAACGGGAGTTGCAGGTGTAGAACTAGAGCAGCAGGTGTTAGAACAAGTTCGTCGCTCTCAAATGCGGTTAATTGGTCCTAACTGTTTGGGAATTATTAATCCCCATGTTGGCTTAAATGCGAGCTTTGCTAGTGGTATGGCACTTCCTGGTAAAGTCGGATTTATCAGTCAGAGTGGGGCATTGTGTACGGCTATTTTAGATTGGAGTTTCCGCGAAAATGTCGGATTTAGTGCTTTTATTTCCATCGGTTCGATGCTCGATGTGGATTGGGGAGATTTAATTTATTACCTCGGCGACGACCCCCATACGGGAAGTATTGTAATCTACATGGAATCTATCGGTAATGCTCGTTCTTTTCTTTCGGCTGCGCGGGAAGTTGCTTTAACGAAACCGATTATAGTCATCAAAGCCGGACGTACTGAAATTGCAGCCAAAGCCGCAACATCCCATACAGGTGCGTTAGCGGGAAGCGATGCAGTGTTTGATGCAGCCTTAAGACGCTGTGGGGTATTGCGAGTTAATCGCATTTCTGAATTATTCGATATGTCAGAAATCTTATCAAAACAACCCCGTCCCAAAGGTAAACGAATGACAATTATTACCAATGCTGGGGGACCTGGGGTTTTAGCTACAGATGCGTTAATTTCTGGAGGGGGAGAACTGGCTGAGTTAACCGTTGAAACTCGCGATGCTTTAGATAAATTATTACCTGCAAATGCCAGCTGCAATAACCCAATTGATTTATTAGGAGATGCAGATTATAAGCGTTACGAAAAGGCTTTGCAAGTTGTCAGTCAAGATAAAAATACTGATGCAATCTTGGTGATTTTGACACCACAGGCAATGACAAACCCTACCAAAATAGCAGAAGTTTTAACAGCTTATGCCAAAAGCAATAAACCAATTTTAGCAAGTTGGATGGGTCACTCAGAAATCCAAGCTGGGGCAGAAATTCTCAATCAAGCCGCAATCCCCACGTTTCCCTATCCCGATACTGCTGCCCGAATTTTTAATTATATGTGGCGCTATAGTTATAATTTGCGTAGTTTGTATGAAACTCCCGTATTAGCTAACCCAGAAGCAGATTTTTCCCATTGTAAATGCGTCGAAGAAATCATTCAAACAGCACGTCGCGAAAAAAGATATTTATTAACAGAAATTGAATCAAAAAAAATACTTGAAGCTTATGGAATTCCAACTGTAGAAACATATCTCGCAACAACAGTAGAATCCGCTATTCAAATAGCAGATAAAATTGGTTATCCGGTAGTAATGAAAGTTTATTCATATACCATTACTCATAAATCGGATGTGAATGGAGTGCATTTAAATTTATATTGTGCTGATGCTGTAAAGGAAGCATATCAAGCTATTAAAACATCAGTAACCCAGAAGATGGGTAGCAGCCATTTTTCTGGGGTGACAATTCAGCCAATGGTGGATTTAAAAAACAGCTATGAATTGATTTTGGGTAGTAGTATAGATGCTCAATTTGGCCCAGTTTTATTATTCGGTACGGGGGGACAACTGGTTGAGGTATTTCAAGATAGAGCATTGGGATTACCTCCACTGAATACTACCTTAGCTCGGCGAATGATGGAACAAACTCAAATTTATAAAGCATTAAAAGGAGTTAGAGGAAGAAAAGCAATTTCGTTGGATAAATTAGAGCAGCTTTTAGTTCGTTTTAGTCAGTTAGTTGTAGAACAACCTGGAATTAAAGAAATAGATATTAATCCGCTTTTAGCAAAACCAGGTATTGATAATTCCTTGATGGCATTAGATGGAAGAATTGTACTGCATGATTTAGATGCGAACATCGAAAAATTACCAAAACCTGCAATTCGTCCCTATCCAATCCAATATATCTCAACTTGGAAAATGCAAAAAGGGATGGAAATTACTATACGTCCAATTCGTCCCGAAGATGAGCCGTTAATGATTCAATTTCATCATGCATTATCACAGCAAAGCGTTTATTTTCGCTACTTTCATCTGATTAAAATTAGCCGACGTATTGCTCACGAACGTTTAACAAGATTGTGCTTTATAGATTATGACCGAGAAATGGCTTTAGTCGCCGATTATTATAATCCCCAAACTCAAAAAAATGAAATTTTAGCTGTTGCGAGATTAAGTAAACTACACCAAACAAATCAAGCTGAGTTTGCTTTGATAGTCGCAGACAAATATCAGTGTCAAGGAATAGGAAGCGAATTACTAAAACGATTGTTGCAAATTGGGAAAGATGAAAAATTGAGCGAAATCAATGCAGAAATTTTGTTAGAAAATCTGGGAATGCAGCGAGTTTGTGAAAAACTAGGATTTATTATTCAGCCTACAGATGATTGTTCTGTGGTTAAAGCTAAGGTTGCTTTGTGAAACATTAGCGCATCTCTACATCTATAAGAATAAAGCTTCCTCACAAGATTCTCAAACTTATTTTTTAGATTAATAATATACATTCCATATAAAGCATTTAAATTGGGGGTAGCAAAGATGGAATACTTTACACTAATACCACTAACAACAGATATAACATATCTAATCGCCAAACTCGCGGTACTGCTTGTAGTTCTATTAGTTTGGATGATAATTATGACACATCCCGCTTATTAAATCTTCATGAATGTTGCAGCATCAATTTTGACGTGAGCAGAATCTCTAAATCATCTTTGAGAAACACAAATCAAACCAGATTGCTAGAAATAAAACGAAAAATTTGCTTGATTTATAAAGGGATAGGGAGAACTAATTCAATTCTTAAACTACCTATTGGCAGCGGTGAGGCAGTGCGTTGCGGGGGTTCCCCCCGTTGTAGCAACTGCCGTTAGCGCAGCGTCTCCCGGAGGGAGATACCCGAAGGGTGCTGTAGAAAGTTTAATCAGACAAGTTGTTAATTTACGTTTGAAAGGAAATAGTAAATTTTGGTTAAAAAAGAATGCCGAAATTATCTTACACGTTCGTTGCCAATGGATTTCTGGTTCTTGGAACAAGTTCTGTGATTCTATTTTAACCGCCCTCGTGAAGCCGATACAGGTTGCATAAATTATACCAAATGCTCTTTTTTCCACTTCATTATGTATTCATAAGCACCCTTTTAGAGGGTATTTTTTGCTGCCTTTATATCTATAATCTTTAGAGGTGAGTCCCATTAGGGACTCACCTCTATTTTCTAAATACGTGTTTTTACTCATGTTAATGTGTTATTTAATTGAAAATTACTGAAACTGTTTGTTGGCGATCGCAATCTTACTGGCTGTTTTCACAAAATCGCGTTGCTCCCCCCACAGGTGTGTGCCGCGAAGCGGCACACACATCTTCATTCCATACGTATAATTACTTTGCATCAATGTATTTATTGTTTGAAAAACTTAAATTATTGGTTAACGATCGCAATTTTAGTGGTTGCTTTCACAAAATCGCGTTGCTCCCAGAAATTCAAGGCTACAGGAGTGAATGGCACGCTTGTTAAGCTAAAAAGTAGACACCGTAAGAATTGCAGAGGTGCTGAGATGATGAGGTGAGTAAATGGTAAATGTTGCACAAGTAACTTCATTGCTCCTCTTCTCCTCGGCACAAGAGTTCCCTTGCTGGGTCGGGAGTTTCGCCGATAACTTGCGTGCCATTCGGGTCTAAATATCATGCTACCTATTTGGGCAAATTTAATTTGGAAAAGAAAGGTGGCAATTTGGTGACTGATAGGATGGCTCGTACTTCTCATCCGCGTATCTTTGCCATTGGAGCTTTAGCTGCTACTCAAATTTGGCGAGATATTCGTCGTAGTGCAACTGCTTTCCAAAACATTTAAGGTAATGCAAGGGTTTTGAGCTATTCTAGACTAATTTCAAGCACCTGAATATATTCCTTGGGACTGATAATGTATGCTACATCACCTTTTTCTATTTATTCAGCAAGCCCTAAATAAGTTTGAATTCCTTCCGCCAGAAAAATTATTACCGCCAGAAACGCGGTATCGCAGGAGTTACCGCGTTTCTTATTCCCCCCTAACCGACCAATGTTGGTTCTACTGGAGACTCAGAAACATTGAAAGCTAAGGTGTAGTCACTAGAGATTCCGATTTGTTGGA
>CAYMZW010000058.1:0-22123 GCA_964395005.1 uncultured Rivularia sp. | reverse complement strand
GGAGTTAGGAGTTAGGAGTTGGGAGTTAGGAGTTGGGAGTTAGGAGTTAGGAGTTGGGAGTTAGTTGTTAGTGGTTATGAGTTACCAATGCCCAATGCCCAATGCCCAATGCCCTATCCCCAATGCCCTATTCCCAATTCCCTACTTCATACTTTGTTTCTTTTCAGCTTTCATATCTCTGGTACCTACCGCAGCTAGTTCGGCATCCATCAAAGTACGTCCTGTTGCTGCTAAATACACATCATCTAAACTAGGGCGGGATTGGGCAATACCGAAAGTTGGTAAATCGGCATCATTTAAAGCTTTTTGTATAGTAATCAAAGCATCATTCTGCTGAGAAACTACCAAATTTAATGAGTTACCTTGAGCGCCATTAACGATTACTTCTTGAACGAAAGGTAAGGAAGCGAGTAAATCTTTGGCTTTTTGTGCTTCATCATCAGAAGTAAATTCTCGAATACGAAGGGTAACTCTATCTCCCCCTACTTTATCTTTTAATTGTGATGGTGTTCCTGTAGCAATTACCTCACCGCGATCGATTATTGTAACTCTATCGGCTAAAGCATCAATTTCTTCTAAATAATGGCTGGTAATTAATACTGTTGTTCCTGCTTCTCGCAGTTTCCGCAAAAATTCCCATACCACAAAACGACTTTCGATATCAAGCCCCGCAGTTGGTTCATCTAAAACCAGTACAGTAGGTGAGTGAAGCAATCCGGCTGCTAAATCCAAGCGTTTGCGTAAACCGCCAGAATAAGTACCCGTTTTTTTATTCGCGTATTCTTGTAAACCAAGTAATTCTAAAACTGTATCAATACGCTCTTTTGAAACTTTTGCAGGTATATGGTAAAGCGCTGCTTGAAGTTGCAAAAGTTCTTTTCCAGTCAGCACTTTATCTAAAGCAACCTCTTGAGCAACATAGCCAAGACGTTTTCGAGCATCTCTAGGATTATCTACGCACGAGATCCCACTCACTTCGATTTTACCTGCATCAGGTGTAGTTAGAGTACACAAAGCACGCAAAGTAGTAGTTTTTCCAGCACCGTTAGGGCCAAGTAAACCAAAAATTTCACCTTGTTCAACTTTAAAGGAGATATTTTTAACAGCTTGGGTAGTGCCGTAACTCTTTTTTAAATTTTCGACTAAAACGGCAGGAGCCATTGGACATTAACTCTTAAATATACAAAACTCAACAAATTCTATCTTTATTTTAGAAGTGAAGCGGTAGTTTTTAATTAGGTCGTAAGGAAGAGTTGGGAATTGGGGATGGGGGATGGGGCATGGGGCATTGGGGATTGGTAATTGGTAGTTGGTAGTTGGGAGTTGGGAATTGGTAATTGATAATTTCTCCCCGTCTCCCCGTCTCCCCATCCCCTTGTCTCCCCCTCTCCCCCCTCTTCCCGCTCTTCCCCATCGTTTTGTCATCTACAAAAAGTTGCAACAAATGTATAAAGGCACTTAAGAGAGGTATTTATATCGATTACGTTGTGGGCATGGAAGTGTAAAAATTGGCTTAAAAACTACGGAGATTCACCCTCATGGATGAACGCCGTCTGCGAGATTATATTGCTCTAATTAAACAACTTCTAAACTGTGCTAACGGTGAGGAATTTGTAATCTTAAAAGCTAATACAAAATTAGTTGATGAAGATTTAATTATGGTAATGGAACAGATTGCTATCAAAGCTGAAGATACGGGTGCAACTGGAACCGCTGAGTTTTTAAGACATTTGGCCTCGGAATTAAAAGGAATGTTAGCACAAGCTACAAAAACCTTTAATTCTGAAGATGATGAACGTTCCTCTGCTTATTTGGAACTGATTGAAAAGTTAATGAATTGCCCTAGCGGAACTGAAGCAGAAATATTGCAAAAAAATCAAGATTTAATTGATACGCAATTCGTTTTGACTTTGGGACAAGTGGCGGGGATAATGGCTGAAATTGGCGAACAAAAGGCTTCGGATTTTTTACAAAGTATTGCTACCCCTTTGGCTGAAGGAGTTAAAAGTTCTTTGCCACCTGTTAAATCTTCCCAAAATTATATTGATTTTTTGGGTGAGGTATTAAGGACTATTTCTAAAACGAATGGCAATGCAAAAGTGCTGTATCCACTATTTGCTGCGAATTTAGATAAACTAAATAAGCATTTTGCCCAAGTTATGGAAGAGTGGGTACAAGAAACTGTAGAAAAAGTACAGCCAGCAATCGCTCATAGCGTCTTAGTAGATATTGTAAATTTTAGTGTATTAATTCAGCAGTTCTCATTAGGTAATAAAGCTGAGAACTTAGAAATTGCTATTAAAGGTTATCAGATCGCTAATCGTTACTTCAATCAGGATGAGTTCTCCGAAGAATGGGCTGGAGTTCAAAACAACCTTGGTAATGCTTTGGTTGAGCGCATGACTGGGGACAGTGCGGAGAATCTAGATCAAGGTATTGATTGTTACAAATTAGCATTAGAAGTCTACCAGCGCGATATATTTCCCGAAGATTGGGCTATGACTCAAAATAATTTGGGTACAGCTTATAAAAGTCGCGAAAATGGCGATAAATCGGAAAATCTCGAAGTCGCAATTCAACACTATTTTGCCGCGCTTGATGTATACCAACGTTCGGTATTTCCGTATCAATGGGCAACAATTCAATATAACTTGGGTAATGTGTATTGCGATCGCGTTACTGGTGAAAAGGCTGAAAATATGGAAATTGCCATATTATCTTACAATGCAGCTTTGGAAGTGTATCAACCAGAACTAGTTCCTCAACAATGGGCAATGACTCAATATAATTTGGGTAACGCCTACAAACAGCGCATTCGGGGTGACAAAAATGAAAATTTGCGAACAGCCGATCAATGTTATTTAGCTGCAATGGAAATCTACAAGCGATATCGCAATCCTGAAGAATAAGTAATTGTTTTGTTGAGTTTCTGGTATTTAGTATGTTAGGTATTCCAGACGTTTAGATCCCCCCAACCCCCCTCAAAAAGGGGGGCTTTGCGAGGATTTCTATTTGAAATTGTGCGGAACAAAAATCTCGTTCAAATCTTTTCAAACAAAGCATTCCAATCAACTACAGATGGTCTTTTTCCCTTATTAACTATTTCAAAAGCTTTGTTATAACAGTTTGAATTATTCAAACATTCAACGCAAACGTTTGCAACATCAATTCTGCTGGTATCTCCTGTAAGTTTATCGCCAGCTCCTATTATCACATCCAAATTACCGTCGGTTTTTGCCCTTAATAAAGTATTTAAATCGTAAGATGTATATGGGCCATCTATTAAACGTCCGGGACGAATTATTGTATAAGGTAAATTAGAATTTTTAATAGTTTGTTCGGCTTGTTGTTTTGCGTCAAGGATACCGTAACTATTTAAAATATTGTAGGGAAAATCATTTTTACGTTCGACTCCACAGGAAGATATAAATACAAATTGCTTCAAATCTTTCGGTGTTACTTCTACTAAATTACTTACACCTTGAGCATCTACTTTCATTGGACTGTTTTTAGCTTTGGCTTTTGCTTCTTCTGGGTTAAAAAACAATCCAAAATATTCGAGAAAATTAGGATCGTTTTCAAATTGCCACCTTTCGGAAGGAAAAGCAGTTGTACCGCTACAGCAAATAATATAAGCTACATTAGTCATTGCCGCTGGTAAAGTTTCTAAGTTACGGATATCCCCGACAGCTATTTCGACTTTACTATCAAACATATTTTCCGCTTTTGATGCATTGCGCGTCAAAACTCGAACTTTGAAACCTTTATCAAGTAACTTTGCTACCGTCAATTGCCCTACTCCACCCGTAGCACCCGCAACTAATACTAATTCTTCTGAGATACCTGAAGTCATTATTTTTAAGATAACTGCACTACAAGAATACCTAATTAATTAGTCACAAAGACATATTTATCGATCCGTAAAATAGCTCATGCCGTAACACACCGAACAAAAAAGTTATATCAAAACTTATGAAACCCGGTTTATTTTGTATTAAGTATAAGAATATTCGATATCACAGCTATAAAAATCTGGTTTCTCTAATCTCATACGCAAAATCGAGGTAATTCTACATTTTTAAACAATTACCTCGATGTTTATGTTGATATTTGGATTTAACTGCGTTCCCAATTTACTGCACTTTAATTTCATTGACGATAAATAAATGCACTAACCCAATACGTTAATTTTCAAGCTTTAGTCGATGATGGCTTGAGAAATAGCCACGCAACAAAAAATGTCGCTGCGGTAAATAGTTGAGTTATATCTAATGCTGAGAGATAACCGTCTGACAATGAAGCAATACTTCTATCTGTGATACCAAATAGCCAAGATGATACCCCAAACAACCAAATCCCATTCTTGAGATTTCCGATAAATTCTTTCGCTTCTGGCGATTTTTGCTTATTCATGATGTCCTATTTTGTTGGGGAAAATAGCAAGCAGTAAGTATGAATGCCCCCATACTTCTTAATTAATAATTCTTTACTTTGTGACTATATGTTAATAAATATTTCTCTTAGTTGACAGATGGCGCTTGATACATTTATAGAAATCTATTTGATTAATCTTAAGCGAGATGTCTAAATCGTTCTGTGCTAATTTTGACCAAATGATTTACAAAACTTTAACTTTTTTCAGAAAAGCCCCCCTTTTTAAGGGGAGCCACTCTCGTGCGGAGGTTCCCTCCGTTGAGAGAAGTGGCGTGGGTTGGGGGGATCTAAACGTCTGAAATACCTAATATACCGTCGTGATTGCGTAAGTCCTAGAAGAGTTAGGAGTTATAAATTATTAAACTTTAACCTGTACTACTGTCTTTAGAATTAGAGCGGTTATGTCTGGCGATACTTTCGATCGGAGATGAAAAATAGTTCAATAGAACTAATCAACATATGTAACTAATTGTAACTAACTATTGATTTAAAATGACTGCAATCCAGCTTGAATCAGCATCAGCGCAATCGAAGCATAAAACGACTTTGCCAGAGTTAGGGCTGGTTTGCATTACTGTTTCCAAGGAAGTGCGTTTTCGGACAATGACGCGAACTCGTTATTTACAATTTGGCGAAAAAGAACGTAAAACTGCTCTCAAGTCAATTTATATAGATAATTTACACAAACTGAATTTTGCATTAACTTTTTGTCAACAGCATTCGATTAAGCTTTATCGGATGACTTCTAATTTGTTTCCTTTATGCGATATGGAAGATGGAATTGGAAGTGATTTATTAGAGGAAATGAGCGCGGATTTAGCCAAAATTGGGGAAAGATCGGCGAAATTAGGTATTAGGATAGTACTGCATCCCGATCAATTTGTAGTGTTAAGTTCCGAAAAGCCGCAAGTTGTAGAAAACAGCATCAAAATTTTGCAAACCCATGCTCGGATTATGGATATGTTGGGTTTACCGCGCTCATCTTGGGCTTTGATGAATATTCACGGTGGTAAATCCGGGCGCGGCAAGGAATTGGTTGAGGTAATTTCGCAGCTACCGGAAAATATTAAAAGCCGTTTGACTTTGGAAAATGATGAAAATGCTTATAGTAGCGGCGAAATTTTAGAAGTTTGTCAAAATGCTGGTATTCCTTTGGTATTTGATGCTCATCATCATATTTGTCATGAAAAATTAGATAGTTATGACGAGCAAAGCGTTGCACAAATGTTTTATGCAGCAAAGGAAACTTGGAAGAATCCAGATTGGCAGTTAGTTCATATTTCTAATGGGAAAGATGCTTTTAACGATAGAAAGCATAGTGATTTGATTACCGATATGCCGGAAGTTTACCGCAAAGCACCTTGGATTGAAGTCGAAGCTAAAACCAAAGAAGAGGCTCTTGCTCATTTACGCGATTGGTGGGGAAAAGAAAGTTAGGAGTTAGGAGTTAGGAGTTAGGAGTTATATATAGATTGTGTAGAGACGTTGCACTGCAACGTCTCCTACAATTTTGATTTTAACGAGAATTTGGTGAAATGCCTCCTATTTTTAAGCATCTAATTTTGATGGAATATCTACAGCTATACCAAAATCCTGTTTGAATGTAATATTAATTGCGTGGGGTATGCAAAATTCTGGGAGACGTAGCATTGCTACGCCTCTACATTAGTTTTATGTTTCGATTCAAATTTTATTTTTTATAATTAGTTATTCATAAAAAATGGCAATAGCAATAGATTTTGGCACTAGTAATACCGTCATTGCTCGTTGGAATCCGGTAACTCAACAGCCAGAAACTTTAAACATACCGGAATTATCCGTTCAACAAGGTTTAAATCCGCCGTTAATTCCTAGTTTGCTATATGTGGAAGACGCATCTAAATCACAAATTATAGTTGGACAACAAGTAAGAAATCGTGGTGTAGATATTAAAGGTGACTCGCGATTTTTTCGCAGTTTCAAACGCGGAATCGGTGCTGATATTCAAGGTTTTTTACCGGAATTAGATGGACATAATATTACTTTTGAACGAGTTGGGGAATGGTATTTACAAAAGGTAATTGAACAATTATCTTCTGTTGAAGGTGGTTTAGATTCCTTAGTATTAACCGTTCCCGTAGACAGCTTTGAAGCTTATCGTCACTGGTTGGGTAAAGTTTGCGAACCTTTAGCCGTGGAACAGGTGCGGATGCTGGATGAACCGACGGCAGCAGCTTTGGGCTATGGTTTAACTGAATCAGATTTATTATTAGTTGTTGATTTTGGTGGTGGAACTTTAGATTTATCTTTGGTACGTTTGGATAAAAGCGTGCAGCAACAAAGTAAGAAGCCTTTGGGATTTTTACTCAAATTTGGCAATAAATCTTTAGCAGAAGACTCTAAACAAAAGGTAAAAACTGCTCGCGTACTTGCAAAAGCCGGTCAAAATTTAGGCGGTACAGATATTGATAATTGGTTAACAGATTACTTTGCAAAAACTCAAGATTTATCGATAAGTCCGTTGACAACAAGATTAGCTGAAAAAGTGAAAATTCAGCTTTCAACGCAAAATCAAGCCAGCGAAGTTTACTTCAATGACGAAACATTTGAAAGTTACGAATTAGAATTAAATCGCGATACATTTGAAAATATTTTGCAAGAAAATTCCTTTTTTGCAATGCTCGACGAGTCAATGACACAGTTATTGCAGCAAGCACGCCGCCAAGGAATAGAAGTTGCAGATATTAACGCCGTATTGTTGGTTGGCGGTACCTCGCAAATTCCCGCAGTGCAGACATGGATAAAAAATTATTTTGATGCAGATAAAATTCGTAGCGAACAAGCTTTTGAGGCGATCGCCCACGGAGCATTACAGTTAGCTCAAGGTGTGGAAATCAAAGATTTTCTTTATCACAGCTACGGAATCCGCTACTGGAATCGCCGTCAAAATTCTCATAGCTGGCATCCTATTATTAGAGAAGGGCAGCCTTACCCAATGGATAAACCAGTAGAATTGTATTTGGGTGCTTCCTTAGAAAATCAACCCAGCATAGAATTAATTATCGGAGAATTGGGAGCAGAAACCGGGGGCACCGAAGTTTATTTTGATGGCGATCGCCTAATCACCCGTCGTGCAGAAAGCAGCGAAACCACTGTAAAACCCCTCAACGACAGCGATGGTGCGAGAAATATTGCTCAACTAAACCCACCGGGATTTCCTGGTAGCGATAGAGTCAAAGTATTTTTAGAAGTTGATCGTGAAAGGTTTTTAAGAATTACCGTTGAAGATTTATTAGCAGGTGAAACGCTGTTGGAAAATCAAATTGTGGCGCAGTTGAGTTAGATTTGGGCATGGGGCATTGGGGATTGGGCATTGGGGATTGGTAATTGGTAATTGGTAATTGGGCATAGGGCATGGGTAATAATATTCTTGTGGGATGGGCATCCTTGCCCGTCCAATTTAGATGTTAAAATTTGCAATAAAAGTCATGCAAACTACAGAAAATACAATCGAACTTCGTTTGTGGACGGTTGAGGAATACCATCGGATGGCAGAAGCTGGTATTTTTGATCAAGACGAACGAGTTGAGCTTTTACAAGGAAAAATTATTTGGATGAGTGCTATAGGAACAGCGCATCGTTCTGCTGTGGGAAGAACTAATAAGTATTTGCAAAAGCATTTAGGTGATAATAATAAGGCTTGGATATCAATTCAAGACCCAATAAAATTAGATGATTATTCGGAACCAGAACCAGATATTGCAGTTGTAAGAATCGATCCATTAGACTACGCAGACCACCATCCTACCCCGGACGAAGTTTATTTAGTTATTGAAGTTGCCGATACTACCTTTAAAAAAGATTGCGAAATAAAAGGAAAAGCTTACGCAGCAGCAGGTATTATTGATTATTGGGTTTTAGATGTAATTAATCGTCAACTTCATGTATTTAGAGACATAACGGAAAATGGTTATAAAAGTGAAGTGATATTAAAAGAAAATGATAATATTTCGCCTTTTAATTTTCCCGATTTGAGTATTAATATTTTAGAAATGCTACCGCCAGTGGTTGGTAAATAATTACTGTAAGTAAGTCGGCACAAATAAAACCAACTATGTAACAGAATGTAAATTGCCATCAAAGCTTTGTCCCTACTGCCTGCTCCCTATTCCCTACTCCCTTGTCCCAATAACGATTTTCAACGCCGACCTACTTAGCATAAAACAATTGTCAGTTTATATTTATACAGTATAATTCATTAAAATTGGTAATTGGTAATAGCTTTTTATAAAGCATAAAAAAAGAATGAAACGAATACTAATAACTGGAGCAACAGGAAATATTGGATACGAAGTAATTAGATTTATTTATAAAATTCCTACTAAAAATCAATTAGTTGCGGGTGTGAGAAATATTGATAAAGCACGAGAAAAATTTAATGATTATCCACAATTAAAGTTTGTTCAATTTGACTTTGAAAATCCAGATACATTTAATCAAGCTTTAAAAAATATTGACCGTATTTTTCTTTTACGTCCACCTCATCTTGCTAATGTAGATAAATATTTTAAACCTTTAATTGGTAAATTGAAAGACGAAGAAATAAATGAGATTATTTTTTTATCAGTTCAAGGAGTAGAGAAAAGTCCAATTATTCCACATCACAAAATTGAAAAACTGATTCGAGAATATGGACTTCAATATATTTTTATTCGTCCAAGCTACTTTATGCAAAACCTGACAACGATTTTATTAAAGGATATTCAAAACAAACGCAAGATAATATTACCAGCAGGTAAAGCTAAGTTTAATTGGATAGATGTCGAAAATATTGGAGAAGTATCAGCTATATTGTTGGAAAATTTTGAGCAATATAAAAATCAAGCAGTTGAGATAACGGGATACGAAAATAAAAATTTCTACGAAGTGACTGAGGTGATTAATAGATCTGTAGTAGATAAAATAGACTATATTAGCCCAAATTTATTTCGATTTTACAATATCAAAAGACGGGATGGATTAGAAAAAGAAATGATATTAGTAATGATAATGCTTCATTTCTTACCGAGATTTCAAAAAGAGCCGATAATTTTTGATTTCTACGAACAATTGACTGCAAAGAAACCGACTAGTTTAAAACAATTTATAGAAAGAGAGTATAAACAGTTTTGTTCTTTGAGATGATTGATAAAGTCGTTGGAAACAGATATTTTTTTATTCAAACTTGTATTCTAATTCTTCTAATCCCCATCTTGCCAAACTTTTAACTCTTTGATCTTCATCTTTCAGGGCAATTATTAAAGGTTCAACTATTTTAGAATCTAGCTGTCTGCCGGCTAAATCTCGTCTTTTAGAATCTATTTGATCAATATCATATCTGAAATTATCTTCAGCCTTTTCCTCTGTTACAGAATTAGGTTCAGCAATCAGAAGGTGTTGTTTTAATGCTTTTACAGAAAGTTCTAAGATATTAGAATTATGTTTTAAGTAAATCTCAGCATATTTTTCGTCATCCCATTTACAATAGCCTTGACTAAAATCAAATGCCTTTGCTTCCAGTAATTCTGCAACTGTTACCATCATACTTGTAAGATTAATGTATGCATGTGGTGTTTCATTAAGGTCGGAAACAAAAATAATTGGAGAGTTATTTTTATTTTCCCAATCTCCAATTACACAAAGACAATCCAGATCAGTTTGAAAAATAGGAAATAACGGTTTACCAATATAATTAACAGCACATTCCTCAAATTCTTCATCTTCAAAATCGGGAAATTTTTCAATCGCAATTTCAAGATTAGATAATGATGTTCCTCCATATGGATCTAGTATGCAGCTATATGTGGTTTGATGTCCTAAATCATTACCTCTCGACCATTGATATAACTCGTAAAATTCATCTGGTAAACTAAAGGGTAAACCTTCAATTTTTGATTCTATTTCTTCTAAACTGAGTCCCGGTGTAATACTTTCTGCTGCTTGAGCACAATTTTCTTCTAACCAAGTTTTAATTTGATTTAGAGAATCGGTTAATTGTGACATATTAAATTATGAAAATGCTTTATCTAAATAAAACTGTAGGGTGTGTTATCGCGGAGCGTAACGCACCTTCCTAATTTATGGTGCGTTAAAACGTTCCGTTTATAACGCACCCTACATATTGATTTTAAAGTAAATAATTTAACTATACGATATTTCAATAATAAACAAAAAATAACCTCACCCTGTCCTTGCGGACATCCCTCTCCTTGTGAAGGAGAGGGAAAAGATTTTGCATTTTTCATCCTTCTCCTGGCGGAAGGAGAGGGAAAAGAATTACGATTTTTCATCCCTCTCCTTTATAAGGAGAGGGAAAGAGGGTGAGGTTAAATCGAATAATAAAGTGGAAAAGATTTAGCATCTTTCGGTTTAACATAAACCTTTTGCTGCGGCTCCAAATGTAACTCATCAAATCTATCTCTTGTCAAATGAGCCGTTACAACTTGTCCATCATCTAATGTTAATTCTGCTTGAATTTCCCAGCCCAAATGTATTAATCTACTTACCCTAGCCGGAACTGTTGTACCGTTAGGAGAAGTTTCTACAATCACATCTTGAGGACGTAAAAACATTTCCGACTGTGCAGAATCAAATCCATTGCTCTGAAATATGCCAGAGGTACTTGGTAACACGTTCACAGGGCCAATAAAACTCATTACAAAGGCTGTCGCGGGATGATCGTAAATCTCTGCTGGCGTACCAGTTTGTTCGACTTGCCCTTTATTCATCACCACAATTTCGTCGGAGACTTCCATCGCTTCTTCTTGATCGTGGGTGACAAACACTGTGGTAACGTGGACTTCATCGTGTAATCTCCGCAGCCAAGCGCGTAAATCTTTACGAACTCTGGCATCGAGCGCTCCGAAGGGTTCGTCTAACAGCAATACTTTTGGTTCTACCGCTAAAGCTCTAGCTAATGCAACCCTTTGTCTTTGCCCCCCAGAAAGCTGAGACGGATACCTCTCACCGAGTCCGCTTAATTGCACTAAATCTAATAATTCATCTACTCGCGCTTTGATTTTCGCTTTGGGAGCTTTACGAATTTCTAAGCCAAATGCAATATTTTTCCGTACCGTCATATGCTTGAAGAGAGCATAATGTTGAAACACAAAACCAATGTTTCGCTCTTGCACGCTTTGGTATGTAGCATCCTTACCAGTTAAGAAAATTTTACCGCTATCTGGCATTTCCAAACCTGCAATTAGTCTTAACAGAGTAGACTTTCCCGAACCAGATGGCCCCAACAAAGCCACCAGCGAACCGCTTTTGATTTCCAAGTTGACATTATCAACGGCTTTGAAACTGCCAAACTGCTTGCACGCGCTTTCAACTACTATGCCCACTGTAAAAAAAATCCTCTGCAACTAATCTACGGTTTGTTGGTAGAGATACCGTGTTTTATATATACCATAGTATTTTATATTTTAGATTTTAGATTTTGGATTGTAATAGTATGAGGTATGTTACCGCACCAAACGCTAGATAACCCCTGTAACGCGCTGCTGTTTATCCCACGATAATTTTATAATATGAAGCTGTACCTCACTTACCTGAGTGTACCGATAACTGATAATTGATAGCTGATAAGCAATTGGTTGCGTCACCGGAAGAAAGAGCAATGGTAGCTCAGCAGCAGATCGAAGAAGAGCGAAAATAAAAAGAAATTGCACAGCAACGAGTAGAAGAATTATTAGCTAAGTTGAAAGATTTAGGTGTGGATGAACAGTGAACAATTATCACGGATTAAATGGATTTCACTGATTTCACTGATTGAGTTATTATTAACAACTAACCACTAACTACTATTAAGCAAAGAACCATAATATTATATTCAAAGTTATTAAAACAGCTAAAAGTACTCCGTTTACTATAAAATCGTGTTTGTGTTGTTTAAATTTCTTTTCTATTAAAGCTCCTCCGGTTGCGAACAAAAAACCTTTTATGGGTTTGGGAATTTGCTCGTAATAAGGCTTATAACGTAGCAGATTTCTTATTAGTTGAACTGTTCCGAAAATAGTACTTCCGAAAAGTGATAACCGGAAGATGCTGTATAAATTAAAATAGTTCTCCATTAGATATGTTTGAGGATTATTTTTACGGCGATCGCCAATATTGCAGCGATGATACTACCAGTTAATGTAATTCTAACGATGCGGTTGTATTTCCGCACTTCTATATCGGCTAATTCTTCTGCTACTTCAATTCCTTTGTTTGCTGATTGCTTGGCATATTTACTAACTTCTACGGCTAAGGTAGAAACAACGGAAAGAATCACTGCTGCATCATCGGTAAGTCCTAATACGGGAATTATATCTGGAATTGCATCGAATGGAGAAACTAAGTAAAGTAAGGAACCGATTGCTAATGCTTTTGATGTCCAACCCGCTTTGGGATCTAAAACCATTTGGAATAATGATTGAATTTTAGGCCAAATATCTTTAATCGGGCCGCGATTCATTGATGGTAATTTTTCGGTAATTTTCTGAATATCTTTTTGAATATTCTGCGGGTTTACGGATTTTACAATTTGATGAAATGCGTTCTTGATTTTACCGGAATTATTGGCAGTTTCTAATCTTTCATCAACTTCTTCAATCGCTTCTTCTGTTTTAACTTTTTCTTTTTCTTTCTGAGTTAACTGACTAAATAACTTCTTTATTTTATTTGAGCTATTTGAATTTGTTTTTACAGGCTCGCTAACTATTTCGGGTTTAACTGTTTCAACAGCATTTTGAGTTGATGATTTAGCTGAAACATCTTCATCTTTTTGGAATACTTTCTGTATAATAGATTGCAATTTATTTTTCTTAACTTCTTTTTTATTTTCAGTTTCTACTGTTTGGTTGATTGATTCGATTTCTGCTGCAACTTCCGGTTTAACTTCTGCTTCTACTTTTGCTATTTCTTCGGTTTGGGAGTCTTTACGAAACTTATTCCATATTTGTTTCATAAATCCTTTCTTCGCTTCCAAGGGCGTTTCATCTGGAGGTAATGGTTGGATATCTATAGTTGTTGGATTCTCTATTCGATCCTCCAATTTTTTTGATTTGCCAAAAAATCTATCTTTGATTCCCATACCCATCACCTCATATTCTCAGTCACTTACTAAATATAAGCAAATATTCTGCGACGATGCATCAAACAAAGTGAATGTAAATAAATTTTTGTTAAATACTAACAAATTCTATCTTTGGTTAGAAGATTTTTTTACTCCGATTCGCAAGCAATCCCATCATTATCCCTATCCTTCTTCCTAGCCCAAGGATTAGCTGTAACGTTAATATTTTTGATACCTCGTGCCCTTAATTGTTTACAAGTACCAGATTGTGGAGGGATAATTTCACCAGTGGTTGCACTAACTTGCTGCTTGTTATCAACAGGGGTAGATGTTGTAGCTGTAGGATTTTCAGCAACCGTACAAAATTGGCTTCTATATTCTTGTACCAAACCTTCTGCTCTTTCGGGATAATCAGCGATACTTTTTTTCACTGCTTGTCTAATTTGCTTTCTGCTCAAACCTTGGAAACTTTGAGGATTATAGTTTGCGATCGCGATCGTCACAACTCGAATTTTATATTTTTGATCTACCTCACCGCATTCAATTTTACTGTTAATATTTGCAACTAACTTATTTACATCAACTGGTTTTTCAGCATTATTAGTTGATTTAGCCTTTAGTTTAGTTTCTAGAGTTGAATTTACTGGTTGTGCAGTAGATTTATTTGATTGTTTAATTTCCTGGGTTGAATTTGCTGGTTTATCGGTAGATTTAGTTGATTGTTTAATTTCCTGGGTTGAATCTACTGGTTTATCGGTAAATTTAGTTGATTGTTTAATTTCCTGAGTTGAATTTACTGGTTTATCGGTAGATTTAGCAATCGGATTGCCTGGAGGTACTGCTTGTAAAGTTTCAGCTGGTAATGGTTTTGTCGATTGAGCAGCGTTGTTAACAGTTGAATTAATTTCGGGTACTGCTTTTGAAGTTGGTATTGATGATGGTGTTGTTTCAGGTACGATACGAGATACAGGAGTAGTTTCCGCTATAGGCTCTTGTAATTGAGATGATTCGATTGGTTTTTTGCTAGAAATAGGAGTTTCGCAAGCACTTATAGTTAAAGCGAATAATGTAAATAATAATCTCTTATTCATCTGATTTTGTGGTAAATGTACTTAGAGTATATTTACCATAGCCGTACTGGTTAATACGTGATTCACATCACTATTATTAATCAACAAAATAACAATAGTTTATTGTTAAAACTTATGCACTTCAACTGGTGACTATTTCCCTTAAAATAGGCAGAACAAAGGTGATGGGCTTTCGCTGTTCCACTGTTACCCTTACGGTTGTTGTTGTTCCCGGCGAAATTTCCAACTGTGGCCCTGATGAAGATGACCATTTATAGCCACTGGCGGTTTTTGGATCGAGTTGCATTTGAGACATAGCTTCGATTTTACCTCCTCCTTCCCCCATGATTTTTTGTACCACCTCTGGGTTCCCCACTAGGGAAGCAGCACCCTCTGAAGTGATGGGGAAGGGAGTCATTTCCGTAATTTTGCCGATAATACCACCAAACCTTGTCCGTTTAACCGTGTCTGGTGTGATTAATACTTGCATACCTGGACGGATTTTCTTTCCATCTTCTACAGCAAAATAGCTAACGCTCATCATCTCTTTAACTGTGCCTGTGGTTTGCAGAGTGCCCAAACGGGTACCGGGGTTGACATATTGTCCTCCATTCGTGGTTATTTCTAAAATACATCCACTGTGGGGACTCTTGATAATGCTGTTATCTGATACTTCCTTTCTTAACCTAGCAATAGTTTGCTGTAGTTCCTGGATTTGATTGTTCTGGGTATTAGCGGCTTCTAAATTATCCTGTTCAAGCTGTTTACTGCGGGTATCTAATTTTTCTAACTCAACTTGAATTTGAGTAATATTATTGAGATTCTCCTGGTATTTCTGTTGTAATTCTGTTTCCTGCACCCGTAACTGTTGAAGTTGGGCTTGAATCTCGGAGATATTCTGACGGGTTTGCCGATATTCTTGTTCTGCTTGTAATACCCGTTCTGATGATATTGCTCCTTGTTGTTGTAATTGCTGTTGTTTGCGGAGTCTTTTTTGCAGAATGGGAGTTAATTCTTGGGCATCTTTGAGCTTTTTCTGGAGGTTAAGACGCTGTTGAGAGATACTATTCGATCCTTCATTTTGGATGCGAGGAGTCATTTTTTGTGTATCTTGCAGCCGTTGTTTCAAGCTGTTGCGTTCTGCGGTAATGGCTGCGGTTTCTAGTTGGGAGCGCTGTTGTCGCACTGCTGTGGTTTTGGCTGTTTGTTGTTTTAGTTGAGCAAGTTTATCCCGTTGCTGTTGCAATTGTTGCTTTTTATCGGCAGGGTTGATAATTCCGATAATTTCGTCTTTTTTTACACATTGACCGCTGCGAATTGTTAAGGATTGTAACTGTCCGGAGATAGGCGATTGCAACTGTACCACGCGACGGGGGTTGATGAGTATACCTTTACCCGTCACCGTGATGGGGATATTGCCAAAAATGCTCCAGAGTACGCCTAAAGTACCGAAAAAGAATAATGCAGATAATGGTAGCCAATCTTTCGGGCTAACTACTTGCATTAATTTATCTAACTGTTCTGGAGAAGATAGATGATTTAGCGCTTGTTGACGAAAGATAGGATCTTTTTTCTGGGGCATTTAAAGTTGGATTTACGATAAAAAGCTTACAGTGTCTGTTTCTTTCCTTCACTAGTACAGGAAAATTACCCTGTCTATATTTGGAAGGTATCATATTTCTTCCAACGAACACTATGCCTTTAATCTGAAGAATTCTTTTAGATTTTATTTATAATCTCTCGAATTCCTTTCACGATAAACAGTATTCAACTCGATCGTCATCAAAATTGCATTAAATAGATTTCATAACTGCATAAGTTATCAAGAGCGGAATCTATATAGGTAGTGTATGGCTTCTTTGGAGTCATAGCGATTATCAATTGAAAACTTTGGGAGTTAAACCACCATGCGTAAACAGTTGAAAACAAACAAGCTAGAGCAAGCTCAGCAGAAGTTGCAGAAAATCGATTTAGAAAGCGCAGAGCAAGTTAGTGGAGGTGATTTCTTTCTTACTTGGCTACAGCCCCCAAGTCCAGAGGATTCATTTATTATCACACAAGAGGACTGGGACACTGGTAATCTTCCTTTTATCTCAGCTCCTACAGAACCAACACCTCTTCCGTGGTTGTTCTAATACATCCAATAGCTACCTTTAATATTCCTTAAACCTTGCGTACTAAAACCCCAACCATCTTACAAAGCTCAGCAGTCGAATGTGGTGCTGCTTGTTTAGGAATCATTCTCGCTTACTATAAGCGCGTAGTTCCTTTAGCCGAACTCCGTATTGAATGCGGGGTATCCCGTGATGGCAGTAAAGCTTCTAATTTGATTGTGGCTGCAAGGCGTTACGGAATGGAAGCGGATGTTTTTAAGGCAGAAGAAATAGACCAACTTAAACAGATATCACCCCCTTATATTATTTTCTGGAACTTCAATCATTATTTAGTGGTGGAAGGTTGGAATAAACGGGGGGTGTTTCTTAACGATCCTGCTATGGGTTCCCGTCGGGTTTCCTGGGAGGAATTTGACAAGGGATTTACCGGGGTTCTCTTGGTGATGGAACCGGGGGATGATTTTCTCCAAGGAGGCAGCAAACAAAGCGTTATTTCTGCTTTAACTAACCGCTTGCGGGGTTCTGTTGGGGCGATTTTATATTCGATTTTGGCTGGTTTTTTGTTGGTGCTGCCGGGATTAGCAATTCCGGTATTTAGCCAGGTGTTTGTAGATCAGGTTTTGGTAGAAAATCGCAGCGAATGGTTGCGTCCACTGATTTTAGGGATGCTACTGACTACGATATTTCAAGGGCTGCTCGCTTTATTGCGACTGCGATATTTACGCAAGCTGCAAATTAAGTTAGCAGTAGGTATGTCTGCTCGTTTCCTGTGGCATATTCTGAGATTGCCTGTTAATTTTTATGCTCAAAGATATGCTGGGGAGGTGAGTAGTCGCGCCAGTTTAAATGATAAAGTGGCTCAAGTCTTATCTGGTCAATTAGCTACTACAGTTATTGATGTAGTGATGGTATTGTTCTATGCGGCAGTAATGTTTGCCTACGATTGGGTACTGACTTTAATTGGTATCTGTTTTTCTGCTATTAATGGCTTGGCGTTGCAGTGGGTAGCCAGACAACGGGTGGATGCCAATATGCGCTTGGTGCAAGATTGGGGGAAAGTGGCAGGAGTGAGTATTGCGGCACTCCAGAGTATGGAAACATTGAAAGCATCGGCATTAGAATCGGATTTCTTTTCTCAATGGTCTGGTTATTATGCCCAAGCAACAACTTCTCAGCAAGATTTGGAAGTCACAGACCGGATTTTGGGGATTTTCCCCGTATTACTTACTTCCTTAACCTCAATGTTTATTTTATCGCTTGGGGGTTGGCGGGTAATGGATGGGAATCTCAGTATTGGGATGTTGGTGGCGTTTCAAAGTTTAATGCAGAGTTTTCAGCAACCTGTTAATACTTTAGTAAATTTCGGTAGTACTCTTCAAGAATTAAAAGGAGATTTAAATCGTTTAGATGATGTTTTGAGTAATTCCCTTGATGTGGAAGTGGAGGGGGATGGGGAGATAGGGAGACAAGGAGACAAAGAGACAAGGAGAAATTTACAGGGTTATGTGGAGTTGCGGAATATAACTTTTGGTTACTCCCATGTAAATCCACCGTTGATTGAGAATTTCAATTTATCATTGCAACCAGGAAAGCGGGTGGCTTTGGTGGGTGCAAGTGGTTCGGGAAAATCTACTTTAGCTAAACTTATTTGCGGACTTTATCAACCCTGGGCAGGTGAAATTCTCTTGGATGGAATTCCCCGCAGTGAAATTCCGCGTCATTTTTTAGCTAATTACTTATCCCTAGTCGAACAGGATATCTTTCTCTTTGGCGGCACTGTAAGAGATAATTTAACTTTATGGAATGGGAAAGTAGATTCGGAGCAATTAACCCAAGCTTGTCGAGATGCGGCAATTCATGAAGCTGTAATGGCAATTCCGGGAGGATATGACGGAGAATTGCTAGAGGGAGGAGTTAATTTAAGTGGCGGGCAAAGGCAAAGATTAGAAATTGCTCGCGCTTTGGTGAAAAATCCAGCAATTTTGGTCATGGATGAAGCAACTTCAGCTTTGGATGCCCAAACAGAACAAATAATTGTAGAAAATCTCAAAAAGCGGCAGTGCAGTTGTATTTTGGTAGCGCACCGCTTAAGTACCATTCGGGATTGCGATGAGATTATTGTGCTAGATAAAGGAAAGGTAGTACAACGAGGTACTCATGAAGAATTATGGCAGGAAGGTGGAGTGTATGAAAAGTTGATTCGTTCCGAAGGTTGAACTTAATCGTGTTTACAAATAAAAAATTCTAAATATAAATTACTCTGGCGGTTAAAATTCAGCTCGATTATGACAGATAAAGCCCTACAAGAATTAGCATCCATTCTCAATCCCACTAATCACTTTTTCTCAGAAGAAACTCCCCTATTAATTGCTGTGGGTGCTGTTGGTAAATCTCTAGGGATAAATATTCGTTCTCCTGCTCAATCGGAAAAACTTAGCATACTTGACAATCCTTTAGAGGCGATCGCCCGTGCTTCTGGTTTTCGTATTCGTCGCGTTACTCTTGCTCCTAACTGGTGGAAAACAGATTGCGGTTCCCTTCTAGCTTTTACTAAAGATGATTTGCAACCCGTCGCTCTTCTACAGGTTAAACCGACTAAATATGAGATACTCGATCCGATAGAATTGTCTCGTATTCCCGTCAATAGTCGCACTGCTGCAAAACTTAATCTTATAGCCTATACTTTTTATCGCCCTTTCCCAGATAAGCAAATTACAGTTTGGGATATGCTGCAATTTAGCTTCAGGGGACATATTCCAGACTTCCTCAAAATTCTATTGATGGGTATCACTGCCACCTTATTTGGAATGGTGACACCACAAATTACGGCTATGCTCGTTGACTATGCCATTCCCGACGCTAACCGCCAACTATTAATCCAAATGGGTTTAGGTTTATTTGCTGCGAGTTTTGGAGTGATGATATTCCAACTGGCTCAAAGTTTCACTATCTTGAGATTAAAAACTCAACTCAGTTTTGATACCCAAGCTGCCGTATGGGATAGACTGCTCAAACTCAAACCCGCATTTTTCCGCCAATACTCTACAGGAGATTTACACAACCGAGTAACCGCAATTTCCCAGATACGCCAACAACTTAGCGGTAGCATTTTACGAACTCTATTTACCAGTATGTTCTCCCTATTAAATCTGGGATTGTTGATATTCTATAGTTTTCCCCTAGCATTAGTGGCAATGGCGATCGCCTTAGTCTCAGTAATTTTTACTACTATCTCCGGGATAATTACTAGAAAAAAAATGCGCCCTCTCCAGCAGCTTTCTGGGGAAGTATTTGGGCTAACTGTTCAGTTAATTGGCGGAGTATCCAAACTGCGAGTGGCTGCGGCAGAGTCGGAAGCGTTTGCTTGCTGGGCAAAAAAATATACTCAGCAGGTGAAACTGATGTTGAGTACCCAGTTAGTGGAAGATTTACTCGCGGCTTTTAATCTGATCCTACCCGCAGTCAGTTCTATGGTGCTGTTTAGCTTGACTGTAGCTTTAATCGGATTTCAGGGAGAAACGGGATTATCTATGGGTACATTTCTAGCGTTTAATGTTGCCTTTGGCATATTTATCACCAGTGCCACCAGATTAAGCGATACCCTGATTGATATCTTAGAAATTACGATTTTATGGGAGCGTGCCCAACCTATTTTACAGACGCAAACAGAAGTTGACATTCATAAATCCGATCCGGGAAAGCTTTCAGGACAACTAAAATTAGATCGGGTTTACTTTCGCTACCGCCAAGATAGTCCTTTAGTTTTAGATGATATCAGCTTAGAGGCGAAACCAGGAGAATTTATTGCCATTGTCGGTGCATCGGGGAGTGGGAAATCCACTATCATCAGATTGCTATTGGAATTTGAAACCCCAGAAACAGGAATCATATCCTATGATGGCAGGGATTTGTCAGGATTGGATATTGCGGCGGTACGACGACAGTTAGGTGTAGTGCTGCAAAACGGGCGGATTATGAGCGGTTCGATTTGGAAGAATATTGCTGGAGGTGCCATTGTCAGCCAAGATGAAATTTGGAAAGCATTGCGGATGGCGGGATTAGCCGATGATGTTAAAGCAATGCCTATGGGTATACATACAATTATTTCTGAAGGCGGCGGTAATTTGTCTGGGGGGCAGCGACAACGGTTATTTCTTGCTCGTGCTTTAGTACGCAAACCCCAAATATTGTTGTTTGATGAAGCAACATCTGCCTTAGATAATCGCACCCAAGAGATTGTGACTCAAAGTTTAGAAGGGTTGGGAGTAACTCGTGTGGCGATCGCTCATCGCTTAAGTACCATACGTCATGCCGATAGAATTTACGTTTTAGATAGGGGAAAGATTGTTCAGCAGGGGAGTTTTGAAGAATTAGCGGCTATCCAAGGATTGTTCGCCGATTTGATGTTGCGACAAATGATGTAAGTTTGATCAACTATCAATTAACAACTAACGATAAAAACATACACTCCCAAACCAAACGCGGTTGAGCGTAACAAAGTAAAGCTTTACGTGTTTTTTCAAGTTGCTCAATAATGCTTGGCTGTCGCGAATTTTGCCAATACGACTGTTGTAAATAATCAACCAACCATAGCTGAGTTTCGTTATCTAATTCTTTATCAACTTGTTTGGCTAATTCCAATGCAGAGCGGTAAGTTTTAGGTGCTTGAGTACAGGAGCGCAATAAATCTAAGGGAATATTCTGCATTTGTTGGTAAGCTTCAATTGCTTTTCCCGGACTTCCTGCTGCGATACTCAACACTGTAGGATGATTTAATACTTCGCTATTTCCCGATAATGCCAGCACTTGAGACATTGCGGCTGTATCTAAACAGTAAAAAGGAATTTTCTGACATCGAGAAACCAATGTTGTCAAAATAGAATCCGGTGTTGGTGCAATCAAAATTAAAGTTGCTTTCCCCGGCTCCTCCAAAGTTTTAAGTAAAGCATTTGCAGCCGATTCCGCCATAGTTTCAGCTTGCTCTAATACTACTATATTTCTCTGCGCTTCTAAAGGTGGACGACTTAAGAATTCAGTTATTTGACGAATTTGTTCTAAACGAGTTATCGGCGGTGCTTTGCGCTTTAATCCCTTTTCTGCCGCTTCTTTAGCACTGAATAATTTTCCTTGATGTTGATAGCTTGGCTCTACCCAAAGTAAATCGGGATGGTTCCTTTTTTCTATCTTGCTTTTAACAACATTAATATCTTTATTACTATGACTAAATAGCAATTCTATAAAGCATCGCGCAGTTAAACTTCGTCCAATTCCAGGAGAACCCACAAACAAATATGCTGGCGCAATTCTATCTTTTGCAACAGCTTGTTTTAGTAATTCTACAGCTTGAGTTTGTCCTATAAGCGGTGCGAAGGAATCCATTTTTAGTTAGGAGTTAGGAGTTAGGAGTTAGGAGTTAGGAGTTAGGAGTT